>JAQTOT010000017.1 GCA_028713145.1 Methylococcales bacterium | reverse complement strand
ACCAAGCGTGGTGTGTGTTTGCATCACGCTCCACTCTTCTGGATTTAAACTCGACGTTTTTGACAAAATGGTGTCGGGAATGGCTACTTTTCCCACGTCGTGCATTGGCGATGCTTGATGAATTAACTCAGCTTTGTCGCTGCCGCATAATTTAGCCAATAAATAGGAATACTCAGCAACACGTTTAACGTGCATGCCTGTTTCGTGCGAATGCGTTTCGCAAATCTCCCCCATTGTGAAAATCAATTCGCGTTGTGTATCAATAATTTCTTGGTTTAATGCGTTAATTTTTTTAACGCCTTGAGAAACTTTTTGTTCCATTTCAAGTTGGTACGAGCGTAATTTCAAATGCGTCGAAACTCGTGCTTTGACTTCTTCAAATTGAAACGGTTTATTGATGTAATCGACACCGCCAACACTAAAGGCTTTCACCTTGTCGTTCACGTCACTTAACGCGCTAATGAAAATAATCGGAATGGTTTCAGTGTGAGGATTACTTTTTAATTTTTGACATACTTCATAACCGTCCATATCAGGCATTTTGATGTCGAGCAAAATTAAGTCGGGCGATTTTTTCTCAATCGCTTGCAATGCCATTGCACCAGAACTTGCGGGGCGCACTTTGTAGCCTTCTTCTTTTAAAAGCGAGGTGAGTAGCTGCAAATTTGCCAGCGTGTCATCAACAATGAGGACATCGGCTTCATACAATTCGAGATGGTTTTCAGACATAAAAAAGTGACGTTTATTTAAAATAAAAAATTATGGGCTATATTGTGCAGTTTTTATGGTTTGACTGGAATAGAAATGAGTGATGAGCCGTTAAAAATTTTAAAGACTGTTTTTGGTTATCATGAATTCCGGGGTCAGCAGCAAGAAATTATCGAGGGATTGATTGCAGGGCAAGACGCACTGGTGTTAATGCCAACAGGTGGTGGGAAATCGTTGTGTTATCAAATTCCTGCTTTGGTTAAAGATGGCGTAGGTATTGTGATTTCTCCGTTAATTGCCTTGATGCAAGACCAAGTTGATGCGCTCAAACAATTAGGGATTCGCGCCGCATTTTTAAATTCCGCATTATCCGCACAAGAAGCGCGTCAAGTTGAAGAGCAATTACAAAATAATGAACTCGATTTGCTTTATATCGCGCCTGAAAGGCTAGCTATTTCAACGACATTAGACTTTTTAAAATCGCTCAAAATTGCCTTATTTGCCATTGACGAAGCGCATTGCGTGTCGCAATGGGGTCACGATTTTCGGGTTGATTATTTAAATTTATCGATTCTGCATAAGCAATTCCCCGACATTCCACGCATTGCTTTAACAGCCACAGCAGATGAGCGCACGCGCCTTGAAATTCGGCAACGATTGCAACTTGAAAATGCGCCACTTTATATTAGTGGTTTTGACCGTCCAAACATTCGTTACACGATTGTGCAAAAAGAAACGGGCAAAGAAAAACAACAAATGCTCGATTTTATTCGCAAACATCACGAGGGTGAAGTGGGCATTGTGTATTGTTTGTCGCGCAAAAAAGTTGATGCGGTGGCGGAATGGTTAAACGAAAAAGGTATTAAAGCTCTGCCATATCACGCAGGTTTATCAACCGACGTGCGGCAAAAAAACCAGCAACAATTTTTGATGCAAGAAGGCATCGTGATTGTTGCCACGATTGCTTTTGGAATGGGGATTGATAAGCCGAATGTGCGTTTTGTCGCGCATTTGGATTTACCTAAAAGCGTTGAAGCTTATTATCAAGAAACGGGCAGGGCAGGGCGTGACGGTTTGCCGTCGAATGCGTGGATGGCTTACGGTTTGAGCGACATCGTAATTTTGAAAAAATGGATTGCTCAATCTGAAGCGGACGAAGTGCATAAACAGCTCGAAAATTACAAACTTGATTCGATGCTTGCGCTGTGTGAACAAGTGCATTGCCGTCGGCAAACGTTGTTGCAGTATTTTGGTGAAACGCTTGAACAGCCTTGTGGCAATTGTGATTGCTGCGTCAATCCACCGAAAACGTGGGATGGCACGATTGCCGCCCAACAAGCGTTGTCATGTATTTTTCGTACAGGTCAGCGTTTTGGCGTGAGTTATTTAATCGATGTGTTGCAAGGCGTTCAGAATGAACGAATTCGCGGCAATCAACATGACCAAGTTTCTACTTTTGGCATCGGTAAAGAGTTAGACGAAACACAATGGCATTCGGTTTTTCGGCAACTTGTGGCGCGAAACTTAGTGATGGTGGATTTTGAAAATTACAACATTTTAAAACTCGCTCCTGCAAGCCGCCCTGTTTTGAAAGGCGAAGAAAAATTGCTGTTTCGTTATGACATTCGCCCTGAAAAAAGAGCGCGTACTCGCCGCATTGAAACACGTCAAACGAAACTCGTTGATGATGTAAGAACCCGTTTTTGGAATGTATTGCGCGATAAACGGCGTGACTTAGCTCTGGCGCAAAATGTGCCACCGTATACGATTTTTCACGATGCCACGTTAATGGCGATGATGGAAACAAAGCCTAAAACACTCGCACAATTTGCGGGGCTTTCGGGCGTTGGTGAACATAAATTGCATCAATATGGCGAAGATTTTTTAAAAATTATTGGCATATTTTCAATTTTAGAAAATGACAATTTATCAACGCAGGAAATGTCGGTTGCGCTGTTTAAAATGGGTTTGAGTGTTGAGCAAATCGCCGAGTATCGGCAATTACAACCTTCTACGATTTTTATGCACTTAGCGGATGGTATTTTGAAAGATAATTTATCGCTGAATTCGGTGATTTTGTTGCCACAGAATGAATTAGAAGACATTCAAGCCGCGATTCAAGCACTACCTCCTGAAATGGGGAATTCACTGAAACCTGTGTTTGAACAATTTGAAGAGAAATACAGTTATGAAATTTTACGTTGTGTGCGTGCAGCGATGAGAAAGACGTAAAAAAACCGCATCATAAAACGCGATGCGGTTTGAGGTAGGAGATAGCCTTACAACTCTAAAAAAGTTAGTCCCCAGGAAAAATGTTAGTCGCGAACAGTCTACGTTGTTTTCGCCAAAAATAACTATTCAAACGTGTTGCATTTTTTATTTCAAATGGTACTAAAAGTTTTCGGCAATTCATTGGTAATAAAACACAGTTCAAATTAGAATAGTCGGCATTCAAGCCTTTAAATTCACGGATTTTTTAATGTCAGATTATAAATTAACCCACCTAAAACAACTCGAAGCCGAAAGTATTCACATTATTCGTGAAGTTGCCGCCGAGTTTGAAAAACCTGTCATGTTGTACTCGATTGGTAAAGATTCAGCCGTAATGCTGCATTTAACGATGAAAGCATTTTATCCCGCACGTCCGCCGTTTCCGATGATGCACGTTGATACGACATGGAAATTCAAAGAAATGATTGAATTCCGCGACAAGATGGTCAAAGAGTTAGGACTGGATTTAATTGTTCACGTCAATCAAGAAGGCGTGGATATGGACATTAGTCCGTTTGTGCATGGCAGTAAAAAACACACCGATGTCATGAAAACTGACGGTTTGAAACAAGCGTTAAATAAATATCAATTTGATGCGGCATTTGGTGGCGCACGTCGTGATGAAGAAAAATCGCGGGCAAAAGAGCGTGTTTATTCATTCCGTGACAAAAATCACCGTTGGGATCCAAAAAATCAACGTCCTGAACTTTGGAATATCTACAACGGCAAAATCGATAAAGGCGAAAGTATTCGTGTTTTCCCATTGTCGAATTGGACGGAACTCGATATTTGGCAATACATTCATTTAGAAAATATCCCGATTGTACCGTTGTATTTTGCAAAAGAACGTCCTGTTGTGGAACGTGATGGCATGTTGATTATGGTGGATGATGACCGTATGCCAATTGGTGAACATGAAAAAGTCGAAATGAAAAAAGTGCGTTTCCGTACATTGGGCTGTTATCCATTAACGGGTGCAGTGGAATCGGATGCAACGACCTTGCCAGAGATTATTCAAGAAATGCTTTTGACCACCACATCTGAACGGCAAGGACGTTTAATCGATCATGACCAAGCGGGTTCGATGGAACAGAAAAAACGCGAAGGGTATTTTTAATTTCTTGGAATAATCATGGTATTTTCTAAAATTAAACTAGAAGGTGTAAAAGGTGTCGGGACGATAGAGTTGAATCTTTCGCCTGAAAAAAAAGTTCACACCTTCATTGCCGAAAATGGCGTTGGGAAAACCAAACTTTTGGAATCGCTATTTCAAATTCTTTTAGGTTCGCATGAAGCATGTAAGACGATTCAGGCAGGATATAACGTTGATTTATTAGTTCTAAACTCAGCGAATATAGATGGCATAGAATATCTTCCCAATACACCAAAGTTTTCGGTTAGTGCCATTTTCAAAGGAGTTTCTAGTCACAGCTTACCTGTTGTTTATATGGCATCACAAAACAGAGGATTTATAAAACATCAACAACAGCAAGCGGTTCAACCAATTGGTATTTTTTCAGAAAGAAGAAGTAATTATATTCGTTTCTTATTTCAAGGAATGGCGAATAATTTCTCTAATTTGAATATGGAAACCGATATTGAACAATGGTTTATTAGTCGCGCTCAATCTTCAAATGCTTATCAAAAACAAGAGGATAATCGCGTTGTAGAATTGAAAACAGTTCTTACGCTTTTGCATGAGCTTGACGAACGAATTGATACGGAATTTCTCGAAATTAGTGGCGATAATCGGGTTTCAGTCAAAATAAATGATGAGAAAAGACAGTTATCCCAATTAAGTACAGGTTTTGCGTCTATCTTGAAAATCATACAATCCATCATTGCTGGCTATGGAAATTTCACCAATGAGCAAAACTTACAAAAGGTGAAAGGAATTGTTTTAATTGATGAAATAGAAAGTCATTTGCACCTTTCTTGGCAGGCTAAAATTATCCCTTTGTTGAAACAACTATTTCCAAACTCTACATTTTACATTACGACACATTCATCTATTGTTTTGACACAGCTTGAAGAAGGTGAGGCTTATAGGTTAATGCGTAGTGATAATGGAGTTGTTTATTCAGAAAAAATTACTGCACCGAATAAAATAGCGTTTGTTGATGTTCTTAAAGATGCTTTTGATGTTGATTTGAATAAAATGAAATATGAACGTATGTCGGCTCAACAGCAACAAAATGCAAAAAAACAACTTCTTGATCTTTTAACTCAAGAAAGGTCTTAACAAATGACGAGAAAAAGATTACTGGATACCAATTTAATTATTGCCGCATTTGATAACAAAGATCCTGAGGCTATAGCGCAGCTTACGAGTTTGTTAAATGACGGAAATACAGCATTTGCTATTAGTCCTTTAATTCGCTATGAGGTTTTGAGAGGCGTGTCTTTTGCTGATAATGAAAGATACGAACACCTAAAGACCATTCTCAATGTCTTTGAAGAATTTGAGATTAGTAGAGATATAGCTACGTTATCTTCACATCTATTTCGTTTTTCTCAGTCAAAAAAGGAAGATGGAAAAAATGCTCTTGTGAATAAGAGAAGTTTTGATGTTTTTCATCTTGCAACTGCCAAATGTAATGAGCTTGAATTATGCTCAAATGATGGTGATTTGGGTAAATTAGAAAATCTTTATCAAGAATGGCTATCTTCAAATCAAAACGACACCCTAGACTATTAGTTTCGTGTTCGTCCCTTTTAAGGAAAAAATAAATGTGGTTTAAAAATTTAAGTGTATTTCGTTTAACCGAAGAATTCGCGTTTAACGATGAAACACTTGCTGAAAAACTCGAAACGCAAGCGTTTCACCCTTGCACCAGCCAACAAACGTTTAGTTTTGGTTGGACTGCACCGCTCGGAAAAGGAGCAGAGCAACTCGTTCACGAATCAAACGGCTTTTTGATGATTTGTGCTAAAAAAGAAGAACGTGTTTTGCCGTCTTCGGTTGTGAATGAAATGTTGCAAGAAAAAATCGAGGAAATCGAAGAAAAAGAAGGGCATAAACTGTCTAAAAAAGCAAAAACCGAACTGAAAGACAATTTGATTTTTGAATTATTACCACGCGCGTTCACGTTTTCACACAATACGTTTGCTTATATCGACACAAAAAATGGTTTTATCGTCGTCGATACCGCCTCGGCAAAAAAAGCCGAAGATTTGCTTAGTGCATTGCGTAAAACGCTCGGTGGTTTGCCTGCCATTCCGTTGAATACAGTCGAAAAACCTGTTTTAACCATGACGCAATGGTTACTCAATCAAAATCCACCTTCTGAAATTACGATTGAAGATGAATGCGAACTGCGTGCGCCTGAAGAAGATGGCGGCATTATTCGCTGCAAACGTCACGATTTAGCCGCGCCTGAAATTAAAAATCATCTCGACATCGGCAAACAAGTGATTAAGTTGGCGTTGAATTGGGAAGACCGTTTGTCGTTTGTGTTAGATGAAAATTTAGGCGTAAAACGTTTGAAATTCTTAGACTTAATTCAAGAACAAGTAGGCGAATCAGAAGCCGCGACGTTTGAAGAAAAGTTTGATATTGATTTTTCAATTATGACCGCTGAACTAGCGAACTTTTTGCCGAGTTTATTGGCAATTTTTGGCGGCGAAAATCGCGCTTAAACCTTAAACAAATACTTTTAATAACGAGGAGACATAAATAATGGCTACAACAATGGATGACCGCGACGGTTTTATTTGGCAAGACGGCGTGTGGGTAGATTGGCGCGATGCGAAAGTTCACGTTTTAACGCATACGTTGCATTATGGTTTAGGCGTTTTTGAAGGCGTTCGCGCGTATCACGCTGAAAAAGGCACCGCAATTTTCCGTTTGCAAGAACACACCGACCGTTTATTTCGTTCGGCGCACATCATGAATATGAAATTGCCGCATACCAAAGAAGAATTAAACCAAGTTCAAATCGACGCACTTAGAAAAAATAAATTAGACAGCGCATATATTCGCGTCATGAGCTTTTTGGGTTCTGAAGGAATGGGTTTGCGTGCGGATAATTTGAAAGTTCACACAATGGTTGCGGCATGGGCTTGGGGTGCATATTTAGGCGCGGAAGGAATCGAAAAAGGCATTCGCATTCGTACCTCGTCTTACACTCGGAATCACCACAATAGTACCTTCTGCAAAGCGAAAGCAAACGGCAACTACATCAATTCAATTTTGGCGTTGCAAGAAGCGCAACCAAACGGTTATGACGAAGCGTTAATGCTTGATCATCAAGGTTTTGCCGCAGAAGGTAGCGCAGAAAATTTATTTATTATTCGTAACGGCAAAATTTATACACCTGAAACTACATCAGCGTTAGAAGGAATTACACGCGATTCTGTGATGACCATTGCGCGTGATTTAGGTTACGAAGTGATTGAAAAACGCATTACACGCGACGAAATTTATGTTGCAGATGAAGCATTTTTCACTGGTTCCGCCGCAGAAGTGACCCCAATTCGTGCACTTGATAATCGTACAATCGGAAATGGCGCACGCGGTGTCATTACTGAAAAATTACAAACCGCTTATTTCGATGCCGTTCATGGACGTGGCGATAAATATGCAGATTGGCTCACTTACATTTAACCATTTTTAGGAGAATCAAATGACACAAGACGAATTAAAACGCAAAGTTGCCGAAGCGGCGTTGCCTTATATCAAAGGTGTGCCTGTTATTGGTGTGGGGACAGGTTCAACCGTTAATCACTTTATTGATTTTTTAGCGGATTTCAAAAATGACATTGAAGGCGCGGTGTCAAGTTCAGAAGCGAGTACCAAACGTTTAAAAGAGTTGGGCATTCCTGTTTTAGATTTAAACGACGTTGGCACACTCGACATTTACGTTGACGGTGCAGACGAAGTGAATCCGCACAAACAATTGATTAAAGGCGGCGGTGCGGCATTGACGCGCGAAAAAATTATCGCGGCAGCAAGTAAAAAATTCGTGTGTATTGCTGATGAAACGAAATTAGTCGATGTACTTGGCAAATTCCCTTTGCCTGTTGAAGTGGTACCGATGGCGCGTAGTTATGTCGCGCGTGAACTCGTGAAATTAGGTGGTCAACCGATTTACCGCGAACATTGCATTACCGACAATCACAACGTGATTTTAGACGTGCATAATTTAAGTATCATCGACCCAACAAAATTAGAAGAACTCATCAACAACATCACAGGTGTTGTGATGGTGGGCATTTTCTCTGCTCGCCCAGCTGACATTGTGTTAGTGAGCAAAGGTCAAGAAATTATCACGATGTAATTTCACGCAGCGGCTTTCAAATTATTTGAAAGCCGCGTCCCCACACGTTGTAAAGGCATTTCAAAATAACGAAATGAAAACGCAGCAAAAACAAATACCAACACTAAATAAACCAATGTTTGCCACCAATTTGTATTCGGATAATAAGCTGTTGCGAGTTCTTGCCACAAATACACGCTGTAAGAAATTCGTCCTAAATAACTCAAACTCGCATTTTCAAAAAATCGTTTAATCCACGCAAAATGGGTAGGTGTACCAAAAACAATAATCTGTACTAAAAACGGATACGCTAAAATTTTCAAAAACATATCCTGTTCATTTGCAAGAAAACTCATCGAGCTAGCCAATAAAATCGTCGCAAACAACCATATTGAAAACGGTAAATTTCTCAATTTTTGCATGACGTTTTCAGGCAATAACGCGGTAAAACAGCCCGTTAATAAAAACAAAAAATAAGTGCAATAATCTGCCCAAAACGGCTGTTTGAAATAAATTAACGCCAACGCACCAGCGATTAAAACGCCCATTGCCACCAAAATTCGCGCCGCTTTATTACCGCGAAATGCCCACAAAAATAACAACGGAAAGAGCAAATAAAATTGTTCTTCATAAGCGAGCGACCAAGTATGTCCCGCAAACCAAGAACAGCCTTTTTCAAACGGTAAATTACATAAAAATGCCGCTGACGTTAAAAGTTGCGTATTGCTAATGTTGACCATTTCAAACGCACTTAAAACGGTTATGCAAGCCAAATAAAACCACAACGGCGGGACAATTCGAAAAAATCGTCGTACACAAAACGCACTCAAACAAACACGCCCCGTTTTCGTTTTTTCAGAATTCAATCCCATGCAAATCACAAAACCGCTGATGCTGAAAAAAACTAACACGCCCAATTCACCAAAGCGTTCAATTTGCAATGAATAGGTTTCGATAATGGGAAAATTTACGTCTAACCCGCTGAAAAGTAGAACATGTTCTTGAATGACTAGCATTACGGCAAAAAATCGCCATACGTCGATATGTTCAATGCGTTTAGTTGGCATAAATTCTCATGGTTTAAGGTAAAAAGTAGGGTTAGTGCCAACCGCCATATTGCGAGGTCGGGTCGCCCCGAAAACCTGTACTCGTTTTATTTGCATCGGGGACGTTAACACTGTTACTAGCGGCTAACGTCAAGTTTTGACGTGTATAGCCCCCTAAGGATTTTGCAGCGGCGGCAATTTTAGTCGTTAAATCGTTAATGTCATAGCGGGTTAATTCGGTATCAACAACAACTGAAACCAATTTCCCCGAACGCAACACAATCGGCAATTTCGTTTGGGCGGGAATTTCGAGTTTGTATCGACCATTTTCAACAGCTGCAGAAGCAATTACATTTTGCATTTCATCAACCGCATCAACACTTGAACCATTTTGCGTTTTACCCGAAAGTAAAACCGATGTTGCGGTGTACTTTTCAGCTTTTTGCACGGCAGGTTTTGATTGTTCCATTTCGTTACAGGCGTTTAAAAATAAAGCACTGAGCAACCCGACGAATAACCTTTTTTTGTTAATAATCAACATCTACATCATCCCCTAATTCAAGCCACATCGAATTGATAATAGCAAGTGAACTCGCCAAACTGACCCCTAAAATCCACGCGAAATACCACATGATTTTTTCTCCACTTTTTTAAAATTTATAGTCAAATTCAAACCAAACATTGTCATTCAATTCTGTGCATATCCGTCAAACCTTCGTCTTCCAAATTTTGTAATTTACTTAAAACCTCCATCGAACTAGCAGATAATTTTTGTAAATACGGCGTTAAGGTTTCCATTTTCGCCCCATTGCCTACCATTTCTACAAGCAACTGTCCGATTTTGTGTAAGTCATCATGCGGGAATTCTAATTCTTGAAATGCGACGTGATCATGAAACATTGTTTGTCCAACGCCATAATACCAGCGTCCTAAACGGCATTCTCGGCAAGAGAGCGGCGGTATTTTGAGTAATTGACGATTAGGATGTCCTTCAGGAAGTGATGCAATTTTAATCAACTCACTAACCAAATTTTTTCGCCATTGAACATGATCAACAATTGCCATGTGTATCAAGCCAACGGGAATTCCTGAAGACCAACTAGAATTAGTGGAAATAAAACTAATAAATTGAGAAATCGGCATCGGTCTACTTATCCAAAACCCTTGCACTTCTGTACAGCCCGCGTTTAGCAAATAATGATATTGTTCTTCACTTTCAACGCCTTCAGCCACGATACTTAATCCTAATTCATGCGCTAAACGAATAGAGGTTGAAACAATGGTGGCATTTTTATCTGAGGTAAGCATTCGCCCCACAATCCCTTGATCTAACTTAATCGTGGTGAACGGTAACTTGCTTAATGTATCGATTGAAGAATAACCCGTACCAAAATCATCCATTGCCAAACTCAACCCCGCATTACGCAAAATCATGATGTTGTCTCGAATAACGCTAGCAGCTTCAAACGTGGCGGTTTCTGTTAGTTCGATTTGTAACTTGTTTGCAGATAACGACGAGTTTTTCAGTGTATGTAATACGGATTGTGTAAAACAATCATCTTCAAAATCTTTCGCCGATGTATTAAAGGAGGTGACTAAATGCTCATCAATATCGGTTAAAACCAAAATGTCTTCGACTAATTTCGGAAACATGTGACAGGTAATTTCTTTGATTAGTCCAGATTGTTCTGCAATAGGGATAAATTTGCTTGGCAAAATCAGTGTGCCATCAGGTTTTATCCATCTAATCAATGCTTCTGAACCAGTTACTTTCCCTGTGACCAACGAGACTTTAGGTTGGTAAAAAAACGAAAATTCGTTGTTTTCAATTCCTTTTCTAATAGCTGATTCAGTTTGCATTTTAAAGTCCCTTTCAGGTTGTAAAGAAGTAGTAAATTCAATACATTGTATGCTGATTCGCTTGAATTTGCTCAACCGTGACTTTGCCACGCATGATGCGATAAACCCAAATCGTATAACCCAACACAATTGGCATAAACACAACGGTTGCGGCGAGTAACATTTTCAAGGTGTAATGACTACCGCTTGAATCCCAAATAATCAAACTGCTGATAGCGTTCAAACTCGATGGCAATACAAACGGAAACATTGAACCGCCAGCCGTGATAATCGCGCCAATCATTGCCAAACTACTTGCCACAAACGCGGTTGCAGATTGACCTTTTGCACTGAAAAATGGTGTAAGCAATGCAGAACTCATTGCTATAAGTGGTGCGAGCAACAATAACGGATAAGCACTGTAATTTGAAAGCCATAATCCTATGCCTTTTTCGACTGTTTTATGCAATGGATTTGCGGTAATCGTGGTGTCAATTACTGAAGTTACGCGATAACCTTCCACGCCAAACGCGATATAAATACCAGCCAACACAAACAACGCAATAAACATCAAACTGCTAAGTTGAATCACTTTTTGAGCGCGTTCAGCAAGTTCATTTTCTGTGCGCCAATGTAAAAACGTTGCGCCGTGCATCAAACACAATGAAACACCAACTAAAACACAAAGTAACGGAAATGGCGTAAATAAATCAAACAGCCCGCCGTCATATCTTGAGCGCATATCGCCATCGAGTTCAAAGGGCAAACCGAGCATTAAATTCCCAGCCGCTAAACTTAAAACTACCGCTGGCACAGTTCCACCGACAAACAAACCCCAATCCCAGAAACTACGCCATTTTGGACACGCTAATTTGCTTCGATAATCGAATCCAACTGGACGCAAAAACAGCGCGAATAACAATAAAAGCAAACCCGCATAAACGCCTGAAAACAGCACCGCGTACACAATCGACCACGCGCCAAAGGTAATCCCACCAAGCGTGACGAGCCACGTTTGACTGCCTTCCCACGTCGCACCAATCGTATTGAGCATTACGCGCCGTTGGTCATCCGTTTTGCCTAAAAACGGCAACAACATTGCAATGCCAAAATCAAAACCGTCCATCACGGCAAAACCGCAAATCAAAAAGACTAAAATTGCCCACCAAATGATTCGCAATGTTTCATAATCAAACATGACTTGCTCCTTGTTTTTCAAAGTGATAGTTGCCTGTGTGCAAACTGCTTGCGCCCAAACGAACGTATTTGACCATCAAAAATAATTCGATAACGAGCAATGTTGAATACATCACAAAAAAGCCTGCAATACTGCCGTGAAGCTGTCCGCTGGTTAAACTTGAAGTGCTTAAATGCGTTGGCAAAATGTCAGCAATTGTCCAAGGTTGACGACCGTATTCGGCAACAATCCAACCTAATTCACCTGCAATCCAAGGTAAAGGAATGCCCCATAACGCCATTTTCAAAAGCCAGCGTTGATTGTGTGCATCGCGTTTCATGTTGTAATAAAACGACGCGGCAAAGATGAACAACATCAACACGCCACAAAACACCATCCCGCGAAATGTCCAAAACATTGGCGCAACTTTGGGAATTGAATCTTTAATTGCCATGTCAATTTGCTCAGGTGTCGCATCGACCACGTTTTCTGTATATTTTTTCAACAGCAAACCGTGACCTAAATCGGTCTTGTGTTTTTCAAAAATCGCTTTTGCGATTTCGTTATTTTTGTCTTCGCGCAAAATTTGGAAATTTTCATACGCAATCATGCCATTTTGGATGCGATTACGTTTGAGTTCTCGAATCGCATCTAAACCATCGACTTTTTCATCAATCGAACGAGTGGCAATCAAGCCAAGTAAATACGGAAACTTAATTGCATAATCAGTCGTTTGGGTTTCTTCATTTGGAAAACCAATCAATGTGAAATCAGCTGGTGCTTCTTCGGTATGCCACTCTGCTTCAATTGCCG
The DNA here is from genome assembly GCA_028713145.1 of Methylococcales bacterium. Lineage (GTDB taxonomy): Bacteria > Pseudomonadota > Gammaproteobacteria > Methylococcales > Methylomonadaceae > UBA10906. The sequence goes on along the minus strand of JAQTOT010000017.1, from coordinate 10,589 downwards.
CAAGTTTGGCGCGTTGCACCTCGCCGACGGTGTAGCCGCTTTCATCCCCTAAAACGATTACCGATAAAATTGCCGCGAGTCCAAAACCTGACGCAATTCGAAATGAACGCCGCGCAAATGGCACGTCTTGATGTTTGAGCAAATAAAACGCACTGATTCCTAACACAAACATCGAACCTGTGACATAACCTGCCGCAACCGTGTGAACAAATTTCACTTGGGCGACGGGATTAAAGAAAATATCCGCAAAACTGGTGAGTTCCATTCGCATCGTGTCGTAATTGAATTCTGCCCCGACGGGATTTTGCATCCACGCATTGGCAATCAAAATCCATAACGCCGACAAATTAGTTCCCAAAGCTAGCAACCATGTGGTTGATAAATGTTGCAATTTGCTCATTTTGTCCCAGCCAAAAAAGAACAAACCAACAAATGTAGACTCTAAGAAAAACGCCATTAAACCTTCGATTGCAAGCGGTACGCCGAAAATATCACCGACATAATGCGAGTAATACGCCCAGTTTGTGCCGAACTGAAATTCCATTGTTAGACCAGTTGTCACGCCCATCGCAAAGTTAATTCCAAACAATTTCCCCCAAAATCGAGTCATATCTTTGTAAATTTCTTTGCCTGTCATCACATAAACCGATTCCATAATCGCCAAAATAAACGACAATCCCAGCGTCAACGGCACAAACAAAAAGTGATACATTGCCGTCAGTGCAAATTGCAAACGTGACAGCTCAACGAGTTCATTGCTAATCATTGAATTTTCTCCTGTTTTGAAAAGGTGTCGCCGAGCAATCGTGTCGCTAATTGCTGTTCATCGACATGAATTTTTTGTCCTGCGAAAAAAAGCCACCACACCAAACCAAACAACGTGAATTTTATGATGATGGCAAAGGTGATTTCACAAGAAAAACGGTTGGTGTTTAACATTTTCAATTTTCCAGCACATTTAATTTTTCAACGGCTTCTTGAGCATCAAAAAAGACTTCTCCATTCAGATGCGCGAACAGTTCACTTTTTTCTAATTTGTCACGCAAAAAGCCTTTTACTTCGGCAAAATTGAGCGTCACATCGACATTTTTTAAACTTTGGCTAAGTTGTTCTAAGGCTTCAATGGCGGTCATATCAATGTCGCTAATTGACGTAAAAATCAGCACAATGTGTTTAACATTTGGCGCATTTCGTAATTCACTTTCGATAAATTCTTCAATGAAATTTACATTCGTAAAGGTAATATTTTCATCAATTCGCATGAGTAATAAGTTTTCCCATGTTTCGACTTTGTGGCGTTTTACGTTTCGGAAATGTTTAGTATTTGGAAGTCTACCAACGACGGCAATATGAGGACGACTGGTTTTTCGAACGTGACTGATAAATGTTAAGAAAATGCCGAGCATGATGCCTTCTTCAATCCCTAACGCTAAAACACCTAGCAATGTAATGAGTTCAGCAATGCCGTCGCCTTTGTCGTAATGCCATGTGTGCCAAATGTTGCGTACTTTTACCAGTGGAAAAATTGCCATCAAAATAATGACAGCCAGTGTTGCTTTGGGAATGTTATAAAACCATTCACTACAAAACATAACCGCCAAAGCCAAAATAATGGTGGCAATCACAGAGGCAATTTGCGTGCAAGCTCCTGCTGCAAAATTCACCATCGTGCGACTTAAACCACCTGCTGTGGGCATTCCGCCTGAAATGGCAGATGCGATATTGGCAATACCTAACGCAACCAATTCTTGATTTGGAGAAATCTTCTCATTGCGTAAATTCGCAACCACTTTTGCAATCGCAATGCTTTCTACATACGCAATTAACGCGATAAAACTTGCGGACGGAAATAAAACCTTCCATCGTTCAATGTCAAAAAAATCAAAATGCAACGTGGGAAAGCCTGTTGGAACAAAACCCACCACTGCAACGTGTTGATCGACTAAATGCCACTGCGTGACGGCAAAAGTTGTTATCGCAACACTGATGAGCGCACCACATTTGCTAATTGCCGTAATGAGAGCTTTAGAGGTGTTAATTTTTTTTAAAAAGGCGGGAAGCGGTTTTGCGAAAAAAAGTAATAACACAAAAACACTGATGCTAATTGATAGCGCAATTAAATTTGTTCCTTGCAGATATTGCTGATAACAAACTAAATCCGTCGCGCAATTATGGTCTTTTAAGCCTAATGTTTTAGGCAATTGGCTGATGATAATGAGTAATGATGCGCCGCTGGTAAAACCTGTTAAAACGGGATGACTAATAAAATTCACCAACCCACCCATGCGAAAAGCCGCCATGAGCAACATCATAACGCCTGTTTGTGCCGATAAAATTATCGCGCTTTGCGTGGTATTTCCTAATTCACTGACTGCAGGCGAGGTCAATGCGGCAGCAATCATAATCGCCGCCACCGCAACTGGTCCAACTGACATCGTGCGGCTTGTGCCTAAAAGTGCGTAAAAAAACGGCGGCAAAATACTGGCGTATAAACCAAATTCGGGAGGCAAACCAGCGAGTAACGCATACGCGATGCCTTGAGGTACAAGCAAAATGGCAGTGATAATGCCTGCAAATAAATCACCGTTAAAATCAGCACGGCGATAGGTTTTTAACCAAGAAAAAATGGGGAAGTAAGACATAATAGTGTTTTCAGATGAGAGGCAAGCGACAAAAAAATTATCGCTCACCTGATATTGAATCTAGTCGTTTTTTGTAAAACATCAAGCTGCCTATTCGGCAGAAAAATTAACTTAATGCCTTTAATCATCAAGTCCTAATACATCCACTTTCTAAGCTGCCTATTCGGCAGTAATTGAAATTTTATTCACTTTTAGTGAATTTTTCAGCATAACTCGCTTTATGTGGGATGTCGAAACGAATGCCCTTAATCATTAAATCCCAGTACATCCAAGGGAAACCGATTGTTTTACCAATCCACCAAATCCAACGCGGCACACGCGGGTCTAAAAGTGGGAAAGATGGCGTGATTTTGCTGTCATAACTAAACTCGGCAAGCATCACGGTATTGAGTGAAGTCACAAGCGGACATGAACCGTAACCGTCATATTTTGGCGCAGGTTGTTGGTTTTTCATTAGAGCTAAAATGTTATCAACCACAATCGGAACTTGCTTACGAACTGCCGCCGCTGTTTTTGCATTCGTTGTTGAAGCCGCGTCACCTAAACCAAAAACGTTTGGATATTTATTGTGTTGCAACGTGTTTGGATGCACATCAGTTCGACCATCCGCGTTTGCTAATGGACTCTTTTTAAGAAATTCTGGTGCGCTTTGGGGCGGTGTAACGTGAATGATGTCGAATTTTTCAACGGTTTGTTTTTTATTGCCTTCAGCATCGGTGAATTCAAACGTTGCCGTTTTTGCTTCACCATCGATTGCAATTAAATTATGTGCAAAGTGCGTTTTGATGCCGTAGCTTTCGACGATTTTTGCGAGTGGTTTTGCAAAGAATGGAATCCCAAACATTGCACCACCAACGTTGAAAAATTCCACACTGATTTTGTCTTTCAAACCTTTTTTGCGGAATCTATCGGCGGGCATGTACATAATTTTTTGCGGCGCACCTGCACATTTAATCGGCATCGCAGGTTGGGTAAATAACGCACGACCTTCTTTGAGATTTTTAATACATTCCCAACTATATTCCACTGTTTCAGGTGAATAGTTACTGAATACGCCATTTTTATTTAAGGTTTCTTTTAAACCTGCAATTTTGTCCCAATCCATTTTGAAACCAGGGCAAACGACTAAATAATCATAACCAATGACTTCGCCTGATTTTAATGTAACAGTGTTTGCCTCGGGTTGAAACGTGTCGGCGTATTCTTTAATCCAAGTGATATTTTTGCCGAATAAATCGGCTTCGTTGCGCGTATGTTTGGCAAGTGTTGATTCGCCGCCACCGATAATGGTGAATGCCGCTTGATAATAGTGTTTTTCGCTCGGCTCGATAACGGCAATTGAAATGTCTTTATTCATTCGACGCATATTATTGGCAACCGACATACCAGCCGCGCCGCCGCCAACAATTAAAAGTTTGTAATGCTGTGTCATTTTTATACCCTCATTATTCTTATTTGTAGGGGCGAATGTAATTCGCCCTTACGTTTTTTTATTTATTCCAACCTTCAAAACCACCTGCCAACGATAAAACATTGGTGTAGCCCAAAGTGTGTAACGTTTGCGCGGCGAGCGCAGAACGTCCGCCCGTGCGGCAATAAATTAACACAGCTTTAGATTTGTCTGCTAGTTCGGGTACGTTACTGATTTTAAACTCTAATGTGCCACGCGGAATTAAAATGGCGTTGTCGATATGACCTGCGGCAAACTCACTTTCTTCGCGTGTATCGATGAGCGTGATGTTGCCTTCAGCGAGTAATTTACGCGCGATTTCGGCATTCACTTCGGTGATATGTTGTTTTGCAAGTGTTACTAAATCCTGCCCCGTTGTACCTGATTGCATTTGCATCATGCACAAGGAATCTTCCACATCACGCATTTGAACAGCTTGTTGGCGTTCATTTTCATCTAAACCGCAATAACGATTCGCAGGCACGGCTTGATCAATTAAACGTGGGGCTGGCAAATTCAAATTGTTCATAATTTCAATGAACTGTTCGCGGGTTTTACCTGCTAAACGTGGGTTGGTGGTGCGTTCTTGTTCGATATTGCTTACCCAACGCATTTGATAATCGTGACCTGGATAAACGAGCGTTTCACCAGGCAACGTGAACAAACGTTGCGTAATCGCATCATAAAGTTGACCTGCATCACCATTTTGGAAATCAGTACGACCACAACCGCTAATAAATAACGAATCACCTGTAAATAAACGGTCACGCCACAAGAAAGACGTACAACCTGGTGTGTGACCTGGTGTTGGAATCGCTTTAATTTTTTCGTCGCCCAACATGAAAACGTCGCCGTCAGTAATTTCAATATCCACCAGCTGTGCGCCACCAAATTTACTCACACAGGTTTTTGCACCTGTATGTTGACGTAATAAACCGCTTGCCGTGATGTGGTCAGCGTGAACGTGCGTTTCAAACGAATAAATCAATTTCAAACCGTTGTCTTTTAACAATTGCAAGTAAGTGTCTAAATGCGTGTTGACAGGGTCAATGAACGCTGCTTCTTTGCTAGCATCGTCAGCGATTAAATAAGTGTAAGTCCAAGTAGCTGGGTCGAATAATTGTTTAAACATGATGTTGCTCCAAAAAAATTAAAATTTTACTTAGAATGATGATTTGCGTGACCAGACACGGCATGACGAGCATGGTCGCTCAATTGTGCGTCAAAAAACTGATGAATCGCGGCGACTAAATCAGCTTTTTCGCTAGTATAGTCAATCTGTGCGCCATCGGGTAACTCTTTGTAAATAATGCTCAGTGTACCTTTTTCTGCTTTTTTTAATACTTCCAAACCTGGCATTTTATCGCCGTGAATTTTCACAGGATTTGAAAAGTCACCTTGATTAAATTCACGCGCAATTTTCGATAAATGTTGCCGAATTAACGCAATTTGCTCGGCATCATTTTTATCTTTAACGATAACTTGTTGCACGCCGCCTTTTTCGACTTTCGTGAAAACGTGCAACGTTTTTTCTAAATCAAATGGCATCACATGAATGCCGTGTGAAACGACTTCATCTAAACGTGCTTCGCTTGCGGGTTCAACGGCTAAAGCGTTTGTGGAAATTAACACTAAAGTGAGTAATGTGATTTTTTTCATGTCATAGCCTGAGTTTAACGTTTAGTTTTGTTGAATTTCTAAATCCGCTTTTTGCCACGCATTCAATCCGCCATCCATATTGTAGACCGTGTCAAAACCTGAGTTTTTCAAAACATTTGCGGCTTTCGCAGAGCGCGAACCACTACGACATTGCGTGATAATTGGTGTGTTTTGGTATTGGGTTAATTCCGTAACACGATTTCCAATTTCACCAAGTGGAATGTGAATTGCTCCCGCAATATGTCCTGCATTCCATTCGTCATTTTCACGCACGTCTATAATCACTGCTTTTTGTGTCGATTGCATTTGCGCGGCTTGTTGCGGAGAAACGCTTGGTACGGATTCAGCGAAAATTGCAGAACTACCAAGTAACGTCGCTAATAATAAAATCATTTTTCTCATCGGGATTTTCCTAGCAAGATAACTTTGAAGTAAAACATTGCAGAGTATGTGCCAACAGCGGTAAGTTCAGATATGCCGCTCTTTCGAGCTTTCGTATTTTTGTGAATGTTGCAATAAACATGTTTCACCGAGACGTTTTTTATGTCTCATTGAAACAAATAATGAAACGTTTTAACTTACGATGAGCGAAATAATCGAACTTGAACGCGCTGCACAGATTGTTGAACGTGTCGTGCCACGGTTTCTACAATCGCCGTTTGATAAAACCGTAATTGAGAAGACCAAACTGCTGCATCGGTATAAATCAGCAACGTCGTATCGTGAATGACACAATGCAGCGTGTGAGCAGCAAGATTTTCAGGCAGTACACTTTTTACAATCGACAACAAATCTTTTTGCTGGTCGATTTGCGTCACCAACTTATCAAGGGTGCGATTGTGAAAGTCTAACGCTGACTTAAAACTCATTTCAGTCTTGTCGCGTCGTTTTTGAAAAAACCATTGCCATAAATTCATCTTCGGGCAATGGACGACTAAATAAATAGCCTTGGAAAATTAAGCAGCCAAATTTCGATAAATAATCACGTTGCATGTCGGTTTCAACGCCTTCAGCGATGATATTGAGTGATAAATTTTCGCCTAAATTGATGATAGTTTTTACAATCGCGCTGTCATGTCCATCAAACGATAAATTTCTAACAAAGGATTGATCAATTTTTAACTGGTCGAGCGGTAATTTTTGCAAATAAGACAGCGACGAATAACCTGTGCCAAAATCATCCATCGAAAAACTAATCCCTAGTTTTTTGAGTGTGTGCATTTTAGCAATCGTTTCTTGAACGTTATCGACGACCATGCTTTCCGTAATTTCTAATTTTAATCGTGTTGGATTTGCGCCTGTTAATTCAAGAATCTCAATCACTTGATTCACAAAATTATCTTGTGAAAGTTGGCGGCTACTGACATTCACAGCTAATTTCAAATGCTTTGTGTGAGAATCTTTTGCCCACAATACAAGCGTTTCACAGCCTTTTTGCAATACCCATGTGCCAACGCCCACAATCATCCCCGTCTCTTCGGCAAGTGGAATAAAATCAGCAGGATTGACGCGACCTCGAATAGGATGATTCCAGCGAATTAGTGCTTCTGCACCTAAAACTTTTCCATTGCAATCTACCTGGGCTTGATAGTGCAATTCAAATTCACCGCCATTGACAATGGATTGCCGTAAATCCGCTTCTAATTGGGTGCGTTCCATCAAGGCTTTTTGCATGGTGGGTTCAAAGCTGCTGATATGATTTCGCCCCATTTTTTTCGAATGATACATGGCTAAATCGGCATATTTGAGCAATTCTTCCGCGCTAACGCTTGAACCTGAAAACATCACGAATCCAACGCTGCACGAAGTGTGATATTCGATTTTAGAAACCGTTTCACTGTCTGTCATATCAACATTGAGTAAATAACACTCCGCAATAGAACAGCGAATTTTTTCTGCCACTTTATTGACTTGCACGGCGGCGGATAATTCTTCTGAACCCAAATGCTCCAAAATAATAATAAACTCATCGCCTCCAAGTCTTGCGACGGTGTCGATATTTCACACGCACTCAAGCAAACGTCTTGAAACTTCAAGCAATAATTGGTCGCCCAGCGTGTGACCAAGTGTGTCGTTTAAAATTTTGAAATGATCTAAATCTAAGAAAATTAACGCCCCATATTTGTGATAACGCTGACTGGTATTTAACGCTAAATTTAATCGTTGAAACAGCAAAGCGCGGTTAGGTAGTTTGGTTAATTCATCATAAAAAGCGAGCTGGCGAATGCGTTCCTCATCGGCTTTGCGTTGACTAATATCATTTGACGTTGCGACATAATTCACAATTTCTCCGACCGAATTTGAAATCGCCGTAATGCAAAGCCATTCGGGGAAAATGTAGCCATTTTTTTTGCGATTCCAAATTTCACCTTGCCAAAATCGGTGTTCTTTAAGCGCGTCCCACATTTCAATGTAAAACTCTTTACTGTGTCGCCCTGAACTTAATAAACGAGGATTTTTACCAATGACCTCATTTGCCGTATAACCTGTTAAGGCAGTAAATCCACCGTTGACGCGTAAAATTAAACCTTGAGCATCCGTTACCATAAAACTTTCTTGTGATTCAAACGCGGCGGCAGCAATGCGTAATTCATGGTCTTGGGAAATTTGGATTTTTTTACGGTCTAAATTTTCAAGTGCATAGGACACGTCTTCGATTAAACCATGAATCAGTGAAATCAATTCTTGTGTAAAATAATTAACTTGCGTTGAATACAAACACATTGCACCAACAACTTGTCCTTCGCGGGTAATTGGAAATGCGGCTGAGGCACGAATGTTTTCTTCTTGTGCCATGTCCCGCCAACGCGTTGCCTTCTTTTCATTCAATAAGTCGTTGAAAATCACTGGCTGATTACTGCGAATAGCTTGTCCTGTTGCGCCTTGACCTTCTGGAATGTTTGCGTTGCTTGAGATGTGTAAATGCTGAAGATATTTTGACTTAAAATTATTGCTCGCAATAATTTCTATTTCTTGCGTTTTGGGATTGATAAAACCAATCCATGTCAATTTGAATGCCACTTGATTTGCGATAATGTGACAAATTTCACTGAGTAAAATATCTTCTGGTGTGCCGCGAACAATTAAATCGTTACACGCAACCCACGCGCTATAAAAACGGGTTACTTGTTCACGTTGATATTCTGTTTCTGACAGCTCGTCCAGCATAGTATTTAAGACTTTTGCAAGTAAGCCCACTTCATCATTTTTATCAACCGTTGCGCGAATATCTCGTTTTCCGTGTGCTACAGAGGTAAAAATTTGAACTAAATTGTTGATACGTTTGGTTCTTTTTCGTACTACAAAAAATGAAAGACTAAATACAAATGTTGAAATGATTATTGCAACATATATATGGTGAAGCAAACTAGGCGTAAGGTTAAATTCTTGTGGAATAGTTGCTATACGTTCAAAGCTAATAGCAGGCACAGTTATAAATGTCAGCAAAACACAGCTGAAAATGAGAGTAACTTTATGTAGAATCGAGCGATTAAAATAGCGACGCATGGCTGAAATGTAGAGTAAACGTATGTATATGAATTATATTACTGCAACGAACCCTATCTTCATAAATTGATTTAATAATGGAACATACCCAACTTTACATTGGACTAATGTCAGGCACGAGCCTTGATGGCATTGATGCTGCATTAGTTGACTTGAATGGTAACGACGTGAAACTCGTCGCATTTGAGTATTTGCCATTTTCAATGGAGATTCAACGGGAGTTACAGCATCTCAGTGCGCCAAATGCGTTGATTACCTTACAACAATATGGCGAAATGGATGCTCGATTAGCGCAATGGTTTGTGCAAATTGTAAAAACGTTACTGAGCAAACAAAATCTGCCAGCAAGCGCAATCATTGCCATCGGTAGTCACGGGCAAACGGTGCATCATTGTCCAACAGGGGCTTTTCCGTTTTCTTTGCAAATTGGTGATCCTAATTACATTGCACAGCAAACAGGCATTACAACGGTTGCTGATTTTCGTCGGCGAGATATTGCGGCTGGCGGTCAAGGTGCGCCACTTGTTCCCGCGTTTCACGAGGCGGTTTTTCATTGCGAAAGTGAAACGCGCTGTATTGTCAATATCGGTGGCATTGCGAACGTCACCGTTTTGCCTGCGAATAAAAATGAAGCGGTGTTGGGGTTTGATACAGGTACAGGAAATGTGCTACTCAACCAATGGATTCAACGTCATTGTGAAGATTGTTACGATGCAAATGGTGAATGGGCAAGCACGGGGAAAATCAATTACGCGTTAGTCGAGCAGCTTAAACAAGATGCGTATTTTGCGTTGTTACCGCCAAAAAGCACGGGCGTGGATTATTTTTCACTTGATTGGCTAGAAAAGCAGTGCGAATTGCACCATTACAAACCCGAAGATGTACAAGCAAGTTTGTGTTATTTAACCGCGTTGACAATTTGTGAAGCGATTTCGCGCGTTGCACCAGAAACGGCACGCATTTTAGTTTGCGGTGGCGGTGTACATAACGCGTACTTGATGCAATTACTAAGCGAAAATGCGTCTTGTGCGGTGCAATCAACGGCTGATTTTGGGTTGCATCCAGATCACGTTGAAGCGATTGCTTTTGCATGGCTAGCTAAACAAACGCTTCACAGAAAAACAGGGAATTTACAAGCCGTCACAGGTGCGACGGAAGCGGTGATTTTGGGCGGCATTTATGTATAGTTTTAAAGCGCGATGATTTCACGCAAAACGGCTGTTGCATAACTTCCCGCTGGTAAATTGAATTTTAAAACCAATGTTTGTGTATCTTTAAATTCCCACATTAAATTTGCCGCTTGAATACGCAACGCTCGTCGCGCATTTTCT
>JAQTOT010000016.1 GCA_028713145.1 Methylococcales bacterium | reverse complement strand
TTCAAGCCCTTGTGCAATTAAAAAATCGGCGACATGCGCTTTATCTACAACGGCTTGAATGTCTTCGGTGGATGCTAATCCCCAGACAATTTTTTTGCTTTCAATCTGCTCTAACACATCTGCTAATGTGACAGGTTTACCACCAAAATTAGGCGTAATCGACAAATGCGCTTTGAGTTTGTCATCCGAAATGCGAATATCACAGTGCGCGTCACGACGCTCGCCAATTTCACATTCAAAACACTCATTGTCAGACGCATCTTTGTAACGACGTAAAAATTCGGAAACTAAATACTCATTAACAAATAAATCAGCAAAAGGCGAAGCCGCTAAACGATCTTTAAAAATGGTGGCTGTTAACGCAATTTTGTCGCTACAGGGCGTATAAACAGCAAAAAGTTTTCGATTGTCTTTACACGTTTTAAATCCTAAACCGTTTTCTGTTTTGACCTCGTCGTTCATTACTCATCTCCCATAAAGCCTTTCATTTTTGAATCTTCTTTAAGCAAATGTACCATCAGCCAATCTTTAGCAATGTAGGAAATATGCTTATGCAACGTTGCCATATCTTCTGTAGATAAAATTGTTTTTTTACAAATTTTTCGCACGTCGTCACGAATTTGGGTTAGTTCAGCTTCTAAAACCTCATGTCCCGTCGCATTTTCTTCTCGAAACGGATATAAAAACTTGAGTTGCAATGCTTCTTCATGGCGAAAATGTGCCATAGCAAAATCGTGTAACTGTTCAATAAAGAACAAAAGTGGCTCTTTATCTTCAGGATGGCGCAATGCCATTTCAAGGGCGTTAATGGTGGTTAATAATAATTTATGTTCGGTATCAATTGTGCTGTGTCCGACGCTAAAACGCGCATCCCATTTGATTGTCATCGTAGATTTCCCTTACAAAACCGCTTGTGGATAAGAACCTAAGCATTTAAACATCGACACTTTTGTTTTTAAATTTTCTAAAGCATGTGCAACATTTGAATCTTCTTGATGTCCTGCAATATCAATAAAAAAGACGTATTCCCAAAGTCCTTGACGTGAAGGACGTGATTCAATACTGAGCATATCAACGCCTGCAACGGCAAAGGGTTCAAGCATTTTATGCAACGCGCCTGCTTGATTTTTTGTTGACACAACGAGCGTGGTTTTATCGTGACCTGTTTGCGTAGCGAGTTGCTCACCGATAATGATAAAACGTGTGGTGTTACTTGCATCGTCTTCGATATTGGCAGCGAAAATCGGTAATTCATAAATTTCAGCGGCAATTGAACCTGCAATGGCTGCTGCATTGGGAGTTTTTTGAACTAATTGCGCTGCTTGCGCGTTACTGCTAACAGGTGTTTGACACGCATTTGGTAAATGTGTTTCTAACCAAAGACGGCATTGTGCAAGAGATTGTGAATGTGAATAAATGTCCGTAATTTCGCTCAAATCTTTGGCGTGTGTGAGCAGATTTTGTTGAACTCGAATTTCAACTTCGCCGCAAATTTGCAATGTGGATGTTAATAAACGGTCTAACGTGTGATTGATAACACCTTCGGTAGAGTTTTCAATTGGCACGACACCAAAATCGCAACTGCCATTTTCAACCGCCGTAAAAACAGCACCGATATTTTCGACAGGAACAGTTTTGACCGCGTGACCAAAATGTTTAAACGTTGCTTGCTGAGAAAATGTTCCCTCGGGTCCTAAAAAAGCGACATTTAACGGTTTTTCTAATGCAAGACACGCCGACATCAATTCACGAAAAAAACGCATTGCTGTTTCATTTGGCAAAGGTCCTTGGTTTAAATCTTGAATACGACGCAACACTAACGATTCTCTATCGGGGCGATAAAAGGAACCATTTTCACCTTGTGCAATTTTCGTTTCAGCGACTTCTTGCGCGTAACGAGCGCGTTGATTGATGAGTTGCAAAATTTGCGCGTCTACTGCGTCAATTTTTTCTCTTAACTGGGCTAATGGCGTAATCGAAGGCATTAAATAATCCATAATATGAGCGTTACAAAACGTAATCTATTGGCACGAAAAGATACCATAATTTGCCCGAAAATGGCGTTATGTCAGTTGATTTTTGTTTGCTTTGTGACAAAAAATGCCGCTGGCAAAAGCAGCGGCATTTTTCAAAGAAAAATTTACAGTTTGAAATTGCCGACAGTTTCCGACAAATTGCGAGTTTGTTGCTCGAGTAAAGTTGCCGCAGCGGTAGCTTCTTCAACTAACGCCATATTTTGTTGTGCGACATCATCCATTTGCGCTAACGCTTTGTTTACTTCTTGAATTCCCGATATTTGCTCATCTGACGAAGAGCGAATTTCAGAAATTGTTTTGGTGACACCTTCGATAGAATTCAAAATTTCTTCCATGGTTTTGCCCGCTTTTTCAACAAGTAAACCACCTTCTTGCACTTTATCGACCGAATCGTTAATTAAATTTTTAATTTCACCAGCTGCTGAAGCAGCGCGTTGCGCTAAACTGCGAACTTCGGTTGCCACAACAGCAAAACCACGTCCTTGGTCGCCTGCTCTAGCGGCTTCTACTGCCGCATTTAATGCCAAAATGTTTGTTTGGAATGCAATGCCATCAATGACCGAAATAATATCGACGATTTTGCCAGAAGATTCATTGATGCCATCCATGGTTTTTACAACTTGCCCAACAGCTATAACACCATTCCTAGCGATATTTGAGGAAATTCGCGCAAGTTCGTTGGCTTGATTCGCATTTCCACTATTTTGTTGCACGGTATGGGTGAATTCCTCCATATTTGCCGCTGTTTTTTCAAGGCTGTCGGCTTGGTCTTCGGTGCGACCCGATAAATCATTATTTCCTGCTGAAATTTCTTGTGCAGCATTGGCAATGACTTCGCTGGAATCTTTAATTTGTCGAACCATTTCTCGAAGATTATTGACAGTGCGATTTACACCATCAAGCACTTCACCAAATGTACCTGGGTAGTGCTTTTCAGAAGTTTGCGTTAAATCGCCTTGTGCAAGCGCATTTGAGACACGCACAATGTCACCCAAACTGCCTTCAAGTGCATCAAGTGAGAGATTGATATTGTTCTTCAATACGGCGAAATCGCCTTGACCTTGCGCGTGAATACGTTCTGTTACATTGCCTTGTGCAACATGCGCCATGACTTCACCGATATTTGCAATCATGGTTTTCATGATTTGCATTGTTTCTGTTGCACTGTTAATGGCAACAGCAAATTCACCTTGCACATTTGTTGCAATCTGTTTGTTGAAATCGCCCGCACTCAACGCAGTCATTAAAGCGTTAATACCTGTTGTGGTTTCAGATAAAACTTTTGTCAAACTGTTCAATCGTTTAAGTGCTTGAGCGAAACTGCCGTGCAGCCCAGCGGGATAACTCAAACGTGAAAAATCGCCGTAAGTAACATAAGCCATGGAGTAATACATATCGACTTGTGCGGTTTCGACTTGATCCATTAAATCATTTAATGCCCACGCAATTTTTTGTAAATCCGTTTTTTTTCCGCCAATCATTGTGATGCGTGAACTTACTTCTCCGTCGCGCCATGTTTCACTTACATTTAAAATTTTATTAAATAAAATTTTGTTTGCTTGGCGTGAGCTACGCCACGCAGCAACTGAAATAATGGAACTCGCCGTTAAGCAAGCAGGCAAAATCCAGTCAATGCTGTGCATCCAACTGAAAGCGAGTGAACTGCTCCACGTTAACCCAACTGCTGTAAAAGCAATGGACTCGTTTATTTTAAAGCGATTGGAGAACATTGATGAGCTGCTCATACGTTACGCCTTTATCCTGTAATAATTGACCTAAAATTGCGCCAGAAGCCGCCATCGCGTCTTTAGCCCCTGCTTTTTTTTCTGCTTCTAACATTGATTTATACACATCTGTCACAATCGGAACTGCCTTCGGATTTGGCATTCGGCGCACGGAGGTGTAACCAATTTTTTCTTTATTTTTGTTGAAAATCGGTGCAACGTGAGTAAAAACCCAATAAAAACCACCATCTTTAGACATATTTTTTACATACGCAAAAATTTCTTTATCCTCCGCTAAGTAATCCCACAGCAATTTAAATACCACACGCGGCATATCTGGATGGCGAACGATATTGTGTTGTGCGCCGAGTAACTCGTGTTCTTCGTAACCCGAAAACTCAATGAAAATTTCGTTTCCGTAGGTGATACGTCCAGTTAAATCGGTTTTCGACACGATAAAATCATTTTCACGCATGAAGCGTTCTTTATCGGTTGGAATAATGTTTTTGCGTTTCATGATATTTGGTCACTGTATAGTTTTTTTAACGTCTTTGGCGATTGTAAGGGAATTCAAATTGAAGTACAAACCTTGAAAAATCAAGCACTCGCTTACACTAACGTCTGTTATCAATTCATCTATTGCCGCTATAATGTCGGCATTCTGTCGGATTATTTTACATTTTATTTTTATGGCACTTTCACAAACCACCCGCTTAACTTATCTCAATGCAATGGGAATAAGTGTTTGGCAATCACGTTCTGGGTCAAATATCACGCCCATTGAAGCCAACGTTATGCCCAGTGAAAGTCCAATTGAATCGTCTCAAATGCTTAAATCCGATTCATGGGCGCAATTACGCACAGATGTATCTGAGTGCAAGCTATGCACATTATGTACCACTCGCACGCAAACCGTTTTTGGCGAAGGAAATGTGAATGCAGATTGGCTATTTATTGGCGAAGCACCTGGTGAAAACGAAGATTTACAAGGCAAACCGTTTGTTGGTGAAGCGGGGAAATTACTTACCGAAATGTTACGCGCCATGTCTTTGACGCGCGAAGATATCTTTATTGCTAACATTTTAAAATGTCGTCCACCGAAAAATCGTGACCCGCATATCGATGAAATTCAACAATGTCGTGCGTATTTAAATCGACAAATCGCGCTGATACAGCCGAAAATAATTATTGCCGTTGGACGCATTGCAGCACAAACCCTGCTGGAAACGACTGAAAAAATTGGTAAATTGCGTTGTCAGGTTTATATGGTTGAAAATATACCGTTAATTGCCATTTATCATCCGTCTTATTTACTGCGTTCACTGACTGAAAAACGCAAAGCGTGGCAAGATTTACAATTTGCAATGCAGACATTTAAATCGCTATGAGTAAAAACGATGAGTAATAAACAATTAACAATGAATTCCTTTTGTGCATGGGATGGTGAAACCTTAGTGTTGAACGTGTTAGGCAAACCGAGTGCAAAGCAAGATGTAATTGGCAAAGCGAAAGGCAATCAATTAAAAATCAGTGTCACCGCCGCTCCTGTCGGTGGAAAAGCAACCGACCACATGGTACGTTTTTTAGCGAAAGAATTTGGCGTAACCAATGCGGATATTGAAGTTGTCTTTGGACGATTTAATGTGAACAAACAACTGCGAATCAAATCGCCTAAAAATTTACCGTCTGTGATTAGCAAACAATTAGCGATTAGTTAATAAAAATAACTCAAACAAAGGATTTCTTGTGACCCCAAAAAACTTTCAAATCGTTCATCAACTCAATCGCCGTGTGCGGATTTTGTCGCCAATTCTTAAAAGCAACCAAGAACGCGCGTACATTTTTGAAATTATTTTAAAAAAACGTCCCGAAATTAAACGTGTCAAAACTGTGTGGGAAATTGGTTCGGTAACGATTGAATTTGACCCCGCAGGTTTGCCGAAGAAAAATTTGTTGATTTTGCTCGATGCAATTTTAGGTAATCTTGAAAATTCCGCTCCAGCATTACGACACCCCGAACACAAACATTTTGACGGCAAATTACAAGACATCGATTTAGCTGTTGAAGGCATGAGTTGCGCGTCATGTGCGTTACTGATTGAAATGGTGTTGAAGCGTGACGAGCGTGTCAAAACCGCCAGCGTGAATTTCGGAACAGAAACGCTTTCTGTACAAGGAACACTTACCAAAGATGACGTAAGTCACTTAGTAACGCAAATCGGTTATAAAACCTATCCGATGGACACGCTTTCACAACGTAAAAAACTCATCGAAAAAGAACAAAATCGTGTTGCCACAGCTAAACATCGTTTTATGTGGTCAGCAGTTTTAAGTACGCCCGTAATTATTGCGGGCATGGCAATGGTGACTTCGCGCAAACTGCATTGGATGCAACTCGCTTTAACTACGCCCGTGGTATTTTGGGCTGGCTTTCCGTTTTTTGCGAAAGCATGGCGGTTAGCTAGGCAACGCGCTGCAAACATGGATTCTCTCATCGCGTTAGGCGTTGGCTCGGCTTATGGTTATAGCGTGCCTGCATTTATCAATCGTCGCGGACATCTTTATTTTGAAGCAGCGGCAGCGATTATCACTTTCGTTTTGCTCGGACGTTATTTAGAAGAACGTGCGAAAGGCAAAGCGGGTGAGGCGATTCGTCAATTAGTTGATTTACAACCACAAACCGCGACGCGCTTAAAAGGTGATTTAGAAGAAATAGTAGATGTGGATTTACTCGAAATCGACGATTTAATTTTGGTTCGACCTGGTGAAAAAATTCCGACTGACGGCGTTGTGATTCACGGCGTTTCAACGGTTGATGAATCGATGGTCACAGGGGAAAGTTTGCCTGTTGTTAAAAATGAAGGTTCAAAAGTGATTGGTGGTTGTGTCAATGGCAATGGCGCGTTGCGTGTCAAAGTCACTGCAATCGGCATGGATACCGTTTTGGCTGGAATTGTTCACATGGTTGACCAAGCGCAATCCACAAAATTACCGATTCAAAAACACGTCGATAGAATTTCAGCCGTTTTTGTGCCGTCGGTGATGTTACTTTCAGGTTTAACGTTTGCAGGTTGGATGATGGCAGGCGCGTCATTTAGTTTTGCATTCGGCAACGCGATTACCGTTTTGTTGATTGCTTGCCCTTGCGCGTTAGGATTAGCCACACCTGCAGCAATTATGGTCGGCGCAGGGCAGGCGGCACGCGAAGGCATTTATATTCGCAACGGTGAAAGTTTAGAAACAGCGGCAAAACTCAACGTTATCGTATTCGACAAAACAGGCACGATTACCGAAGGCAAACCGAAAGTGACGGATTTGTTAAAACTTTCACGTTTGAGCGAAGTCAATATCATCAAATTAGCCGCCTCTGCGGAACACAATTCGGAACATTTTTTAGGCAAAGCCATTGTCGCTTACGCTGTCGAAAAAGAAATTGAATTAGAAACGTGTACCCATTTCCAAAGCGAAACAGGACGAGGCATTGAAGCCGAAATCGATGGCAAAACCATTTTGCTTGGTAACAAAGCATGGTTGATTGAACAAAGCGTTTCGATTGACGGTCTGCAAAATGCGGCTAGTGATTTTGCCTCGCAAGGTAAAACCCCTGTTTACATGGCAATCAACGGCAAAGAAGCGGCGGTTTTTGGCATTGCTGATAAAGCTCGTCCAGACGCAGCGGCAGCGATTGTACGATTGAAAAATCAAGGCATTGAAACTTTAATTGTCACGGGCGACACTGAAAAAACCGCGCTTTATATTGCCGCAAAAGTCGGCATTGAAACCGTGATTGCCAATGCTACGCCTGAACAAAAATTAAGCGTGATTCGTGATTATCAAGCACAAGGCAAAAAAGTCGGCATGATTGGCGATGGCATTAACGATGCGCCTGCGTTAGCGGCAGCTGATGTGGGTTTTGCGATTGGAACAGGAACGGACGTTGCAATTGAATCGGCCGATATGACGCTGGTACAAGGCGATATTTCAAAAGTTACCAACGGCATTGAATTGAGCAAAAAAACGATTACTGTGATTAAACAAAATCTGTTTTGGGCATTTGGTTACAACGTCATTGCAATCCCCGTTGCAGCGGCAGGGCGTTTAAATCCGATGATTGCCTCAGCGGCAATGGCGTTAAGTTCGGTGTCTGTGATTGTGAACTCATTGCGACTTAACAAAAATGAGAAAAATTTATGAAAACGATCTTGCTAATTCTTGCATTATTTTTTATGCAAAATACTTACGCTGCAAATGTAGAAAAACCGTTGCAATGCGTAGCATTTAGCCCGTATGTGAATCAATTCACGCCTAATTATGGCGAAAAGCCCAGTTCTGAACTGATTGAAACGTTGCTAGATGCAGTTATGAAACAAACGCCGTTTCGTTGCATTATGAGCTACGGGGTTTTAAACGGCTTGGAAGCGATTTTTCCTGCCGCCAAAAAGCGCGGCATCAAAGTGATTGCTATTTTGTGGATTGACAAAGATAAACGTGTCAATACCGATTCGATTGCTCACGGTATCGCGTTGGCGCGGCAATATCCTGAAACGATTGTACGCTTGAGTTGCGGCTCGGAAGTTCGTACGCGTAATAATTATGACTTCGACGATGAAACGGAGCGTTGTTTAAATGCGCTACGTGAAGCCAAAGTGCCGCAACCGATTGGCGTGATTGATACTTGGTGGGAATGGTGCAATCGTGAGCAACCGTGTCATCAAACTCGCTTTAGCTCGCAAGTTGATTGGATTGGCATTAACATTTTTCCGTGGTGGGAGAATCGTCACGCTGATTTGTTTTCGTGCGTAGAAGCAGAAAAAGCGGCTGATTTTCATTTAGCACGTTGGCAAGAACTCAAAAAAACAAATCCTCAAAAAGAAATTATTGTGACTGAATTCGGCTGGGTTTTTGCCCCCGAAGGTAAAGCGCAAATGAACTTAAAAACAAAAAAAGACTGCGGCGGCGTGGCGAGTCGGAAAAATCAACAGCTCGTTTTGCAATCCACCTTTAAGAAATTCGCGGAAAAGAAAATTTCTGCGGTGGCATTTGAAGCCTTTTCTGAAAACTGGAAACCAAGCGAAGAAGGCGATTTTGGTCGTTTTTGGGGCTTGTGTGATAGCGTTTCTCCTTATACTTGTCACATTTCACTCAAACTTAACCCTTAAAGAAATACTCGTGAGAAAAAAACTTTTACTGGCTGTAAATGCCGCACTCTTATTATTTGCAACTCAATCTGCCAATGCGCGTTATGCGGCAATTTTACTTGATGCTGATAGTGGCGATGTGCTGCATGAAGTGGAATCGATGCAATCTTGGTTTCCTGCATCACTGACCAAAATGATGACGCTTTACATGACGTTTGAAGCATTAAGCAATGGTGAAATTCATTTGCAAGATGTCATGCACGCTTCGCATCATGCCGCTCGACAACCCAATAGTCGTTTAGGATTACGCACGAATCAGAAAATTACCGTTGAAGAAGCGATTTTAGCCATTGTGACGCGCTCCGCAAATGACGCGACGGTGGTTTTAGCTGAACATTTAGCGGTAACGGAAGATAATTTTGCGGTGCGAATGACCGCGAAAGCACATACGCTTGGAATGTATAACACTTATTTTAAAAATGCGACGGGCTTGCCTAATGATTGGCAAGTTACAACAGCTAGGGATATGTCGTTACTTGCAATAAAACTTTATAAAAATTTCCCTCAGTATTATCCGTATTTCGGCGCACACAGTTTGGTGTTCAAAGGGCGTGAATTACCTGGAATCAATAAATTTACAGCAACATATGAAGGTGCCGAAGGGATGAAAACGGGCTTTACTTGCAATTCAGGTTATAACTTGGTCAGTTCTGCTTCTCGAAATGGACGGCGGTTGATTGGCGTGATTTTGGGCGGGCATACTAGCGATGAACGTTATCATTTGATGATAAATCAGATGAATCATGGTTTTTCGGGCGATTATCGACCTATTGCTACGCTTTATAATTTAGAACCAAATTCAACGGTTTTACCACCGCATCAGTTAGATTGCGCCAATGGTGGAACACATGAAGACCATCATGAACACAATGAACGTCGCGCTCATCGTCGGCATACGAAGATGATTAAGTCAAAAGAACGGCACACTCACGCAAATCACCATCGTTAAAAAATGAAATGGCAAATAAATTTTTAGCCTGAATTTATTTGCCATTTTTTTATTTGACATTTAAGACGACTGGTCATATTATCTTCACATGGAAAAAATCAGACAAAAAGACATCAACCGTGAAAACCTTCTCAACAAGGGGATGATTCTGTTAATGCAACAGGGTTATCACGGGACGGGGTTAAAAGAAATTCTCGACGCGGTGCAAATTCCAAAGGGTTCGTTTTATAACTATTTTGGAAGCAAAGAGAATTTTGCCGCTGAAATCATTGCGTATTACATTTCGCCGTATGTTGAACAACTGCAACGATATTTAGCGCAATCAGAAGGGAATTCGTTAGCGGCGTTAGAACGTTATTTAAATGAAGGGATTGCCGAATTAGAAAAAACGGAATTCAAAGGTGGTTGTTTATTAGGTAATTTAACGGGTGAAGTCAGCGACACAAGCGATGTTTGCCGAGTGGCATTGCAAACCGCGTTAAGTCGTTATCGTGATGTGTGGGAAATTGGTTTTACTCGCGCTCAATCGGAAGGAACGATTCGCACCGATAAAACGGCGCGTGAAATGGCGGATTTGTGGGTGAATATGTGGCAAGGCGCGTTGCTTCGCATGAAAATTGAACAATCAACCGCGCCGTTAATTCAATGCAAAGAAGCGTTACTCGGTGATTTTTTTAAAGCGTAATTACGATTGCGCTTTAACAAGATGTGCCGTTTTTAAATTTAACAATTCAATGAGGAAAAAGTTATGCCTAAATATATCGTCGAACGTGACATCCCAAACGCAGGTTCTTTGACTGCTGAACAATTACAAGGCATCGCGCAAACATCGTGCGGCGTTTCTTGCAAAATGAATGCAAAAGTACATTGGCTCGAAAGTTTTGTAACACCTGATAAAGTGTATTGCATTTTGATTGCTGACAATGAAGAAGCCTTGCGTGAACACGCTGAAAAAGGTGGCTTCCCAATCACCAAAATTGCTGAAATTAAAGGCATCATCGACCCAAGCACCGCAGAAGGTTAAAGGTTTTCAAAAGCGCGTTTGTTTAGAGGCGAACGCGCTTTTTTATTTTGATTTTTAAGAGCTTACAACAATGAAAAAAACAATAACAAAAGCGTTGTGCAGTTTGATGTTGCTTGCGCCATTTGCCGCATCCGCTGAAATTTTAGCGATGGTAAATTACGAAAGTCAGCCAAATCAAACGCCACGCAAAGAAGGAATAGCGATTATCGACGTTGACCCGAATTCAAAAAATTTCGGCAAAGTTGTCCAAGATTTACCGTTGCCACCTGACGCGGTTGCACATCATATTTTTTATAACAAAGATTTAAGCAAAGCCTATATCACCGCGCTTGGAAATGGCCCATTGCGTGTGATTAACATGAAGCAAGATCCGTTAAAAATCCAAGATATTAGCGTGCCGCAGTGCCAAGTGGCTGAAGATATGGTTTTCACGTCAGACAAAAAAACGTGGTATTTGACCTGCATGGGGTCAAGTAACGTGATTGTTGGCGACGCGCAAACTGACAAAGTAAAAGACGTGATTGCGGCTAATGAAAAAGACAAATTTATCAAATATCCGCACGGGATTGGTTTGAATGAAGACATCGACCGAATCATGGTCACAAGTACCGTTCATCCAACGAATTTAAGTGATGCAGGCGATTCTGTCACAGTTATCAAAGCCTCAACAGGCGAAGTGTTATCAACGCACAAAGTTGGCGGAGCAGATTCATCAACAGTTGAAGCGGTTTTTGTCCCACATTCCACACCGCCAATGGCGTATGTGAACACAATGTTTGAAGGAAAATTGTGGGTCGCAACGTGGCAAGCGAATCACGACACGTTCGATTTCAAACCTGCTTATGATTTCGCGGACATTAAACAAGGCGTGCCTTTAGAAATTTATTTCAATCAAGAACACGACAAATTGTTTATTACTACCGCAAAACCTGGTGCATTAAACATTTTTGATGTCAGTCAATCTAAAACGCAGCCAAAATTGATTAAATCCATTCCGACTGCTGGTGGCGCACATCACGTTGTTTTCACGCCTGATGAAAAATACGCGATTGTGCAAAACAGTTTTATCAATTTACCTGAAATGGACGATGGTTCGTTTAGCGTGATTGATTTGCAAAAAATGGAAAAAATCAAAACGATTGATACCTTAAAAAATCAAGGGTTCAAGCCAAATTGCATCGTGATGATGCCAAAATGGCACACGGATGATGCTCATTAAAATTTAAAGCGGCATTGCATTTTGCCGTTTTTGCTCAATCTGCTGACACCACGCCAAATTTTCTAAATACCACTGCACCGTTTTACGCAGTCCCGTTTCGAAAGTTTCGTTTGGTGTCCAGCCTAATTCGCTAGCGATTTTGCTGGCATCAATCGCGTAACGTAAATCATGACCAGGTCGGTCGGTAACGTAAGTAATCAAATCGACATAACGTGCGACATTTGTCGGTTTTTCAGGTTTTAAATCTTCCAAAATTGCACAAATCGTTTTTACCACGTCCAAATTTGCTTTTTCGTTGTGACCACCGATGTTGTAGGTTTCACCGATTTCGCCTTTTTCAACGACAGTCAGCAACGCTCGCGCATGGTCATCAACAAAAAGCCAATCGCGGATTTGTTGCCCATTGCCATAAACAGGCAGCGGCTTTCCTGCAATGGCATTCAAAATCACCACAGGAATCAATTTTTCAGGGAATTGAAAATGTCCGTAATTATTTGAACAATTGGTCACAATCACAGGCAAACCGTAAGTGCGATGCCAAGCGCGAACTAAATGATCCGAGCTTGCTTTTGACGCGGAATAAGGCGAACTCGGCGCATACGGTGTGGTTTCGGTAAACAAATCGTCCGTACCATGCAAATCACCAAACACTTCATCGGTCGAAATATGATGAAACCGAAATGTGGCTTTTTTTGTTTCGTCTAAATTTGTCCAATACAAGCGAGCTGCTTCTAATAGTGTGTAAGTGCCAATAATGTTGGTTTCAATAAATGCCGCTGGGCTGTCAATGGAGCGGTCAACATGCGATTCTGCCGCAAGGTGCATCACGGCATCGGGCTGATAAGTTTCAAAAAGCTGGCGAATTTTTACGGCATCGCAAATATCGACTTGTGCGAATTCATAACGTGCATTTTTTGCAATCGATTCGAGCGATTCTAAATTTCCCGCATAGGTCAATTTATCGACATTTAAAACGCTGTGCGTTGTGTCGTTGATTAAATATCGAATCAATGCGCTGCCAATAAAGCCTGCGCCGCCTGTAATTAAAATTTTCATGATAAACCTTATCAAAAGTAAGTAGCATTTATAGTGCTGTACATTTCTTGTAACAATGCTGCGATTACCGAACCTCTAAGTTAATGTGATAATAGACAGTTCATTGTCGAAAAAAGTGATTTATTATTGCAAGTAATCCAATGAAGCCTGTACTTTTTGTGCATTTGGACTGCCAAGTTGTTTGAATAATTCAATGCTCATTTGGTAATGGCGTTTGGCTTCGAATTTATTACCTTTTTGTTCATAAATACCCCCTAAATTGCCATATTGAATCGCCATACCTTCTTTGAAACCCAATTTTTTTTCGATAGCTAAAGATTTTTTATAAAATTCAAGAGCCTTATCCAACTTACCGAGCATGTCATAGGTGGCACCTAAATTGCCATAATCGCCTCCTATGCCTTCTTTGAGACCAAACCTTTCGTCAATCGCTAAGGCTTTCTCGTGAAGCTCAATGGCTTTATATAACTCACCGCGAGTTTTATAGACAATACCCAAATTGCCATAATTATTTGCCATACCTTCCTTAAAATTTAAACTTTTGTTAATGCTCAAGGCTTTTTCATGAAATGCAATTGCTTTATCTAATTCACCGCTCATTTGATACGCAATGCCTAAATTCCCGAAAGCAATAGATTCTTCTTCTAAATTTTGATGTATATCTCCTAGTTGTAAGACTTTTTCATATATTTCAATCGCCTTATTCAACTCACCGATACGAAGTAATAAGTGACCTAACCGATTCCAACCTTCTGCGTTATCAGGGTCTAATTCCGTGGCACGTCGATAGGAATCTAATGCTTTTTGTGTGTCATGCGAATAAGCCAATGCGCCTAAGTTGAGATAGGCTTGTGCAGTGTGTTTGGCTTCTTGGTCGCCTTTTTGAGCAGCTTGTGTAAAGAGATTTTCAGCTTCTGTCGTATCACCTTTGGCTAACGCACTCATCGCTTGCTCAATTTGCGCGTCCGTACCGAAAATACCTTGTCCTTTACTCAAATCACTAACAGCTTGCGTTAATGCTTTAATTTGTTCATCTTTGGTTTGTATATCTTGTTGATGTTTATCCGTCAGCGTTGCTACGATTTTTTCGATGTTAACTTGCGAGTTAATGTTGATTATTCCAGAATTCCCATCAATTTGAATGGGATTGTTATCATTTCCCGATATAGAAATTGGATTTTTTACAGCATCCGCATTCGGCGATGAAGCAGCAGGTAAAAAATATATAACAATGCTGAAAATTGATGCTATCGAACCAATAACTCCTAATTTTTCCCAAATAGATAGGCTTTTAAATTTAAGAAAATTCACAATTGATTGCCTCACTCTAAGATAGGAAAACTAAAACGTCAAAAATCACATCTGTGACTCTTCAAAAACCACAGCATTCACATTAAACACATCGTTAAGCAACGCCTTATCTTTTGAACTAAATTTAGCACTGCTTAAATTCGTACCTTCCAGCAGACACATTCGTAAATTTACACCCGATAAATTCGCAGCAAGCCCTTCGGAAATTTTGTTAATGTCATTAAAATCAATGGCATTCTGTAGAGTAATTTTACTACCCCACACTGAAAGCAGATGGCTAGCCCTGTCTAATTGTGATTTTTCGTTCATTTTTCTTAATTTTGTGGTGAATCAATTCACTTAATAGTTTTTGATTCATTTTCAAACATCACGCAAACTCATAATTTCCCAATCTTGCGAAAGCGCAAAAGCACGCAATTTCTCATCAGGGTCAACGGCAACAGGATTATCAACTAATTGCAATAAGGGCAAATCGTTGTGTGAGTCGCTGTAAAAATAACTGCCTGTAAGTGTTTCACCTGTTTTTGCTAACCAATCATTTAATAATGTTACTTTTCCCGCCTGAAAACAGGGAATATCAACAATTTCACCTGTATAACGTCCATCGATTAACTCAGGTGTGGTAGCAATTAAATTCTCAATGCCATACATTTTAACAATCGGTGCAGTAATAAAACGATTTGTGGCGGTAATCACTAACAATGTGTGACCTAACGCGCGATGTTTTTCGACCAAATCTTGAGCTTTTTTAAGCAAAATCGGTGTGATGATTTCAGCTAAAAACTGCTCACGCCAAACGTGTAATTGGTCAATTGAATGGTCTGCAAGGGGTTTTAAGGCAAAACGTAAAAACGCAATCATATCTAAATTACCTTGCTGGTAATCTTCATAAAATTGGGCGTTAATTTGTTCATAAATTGTTCGGTCAACAATGCCTTGGTCAACAAGAAACTGTCCCCATAAAAAATCGCTGTCATCAGCAATCAACGTGTTATCTAAATCAAAAATCGCTAAAGTCATTCGTTTCGTCTGTAAAAGTTATCAAAAGTAAGTGGTGCTATGGTATCGCGCATTTTTTTGTGGAACAATGCGGGGATTATAGAACATCTGAGCGCGTTGCAATTTTAATCGACATATTTTTCAAGCAACGCACGCTTAGCAAACAGGTTACAACAACATGATAGACTCAAAAGGATACCGCCCAAATGTGGGAATCATCCTTTGCAATGACGAGGGTCGCGTGTTTTGGGCAAAACGAGTAGGTGTAAATTCATGGCAATTTCCGCAAGGCGGCATCAATCCAAATGAAGACCCAGAAACCGCGATGTATCGAGAATTGTGGGAAGAAACAGGACTGCAACAACATCACGTTCAAATTTTAGGTCGCACGCGCTATTGGCTTCGGTATCAATTACCCGACCGTTATATTCGTAAAAATTCCTTGCCGCTTTGTATTGGACAAAAGCAAATTTGGTTTATTTTGCGTCTTGTCACCTCGGATAAAAACGTCAGTTTTGATCACTGCGTGAATCCCGAATTTGATGGTTGGCGATGGGTGGATTATTGGGAACCGCTTAAAGATGTCGTGTATTTCAAACGGCGTGTTTATTACAAAGCGATGAGCGAACTTGGCGAAATTTTGACGCTTGAAAACGTTCCTATTGATCCAACGGGTTATTTGTCGAAGGCAAGAGAATGGTGGTGACAGTTTAATTTTTGCACATAAATTGCACACAAAGGTCGAATATCGGTCAAATTATGATAAGATTGGCGGATTTCACTTAAACGAATAGCAATGTTTTTTGTTTATTAAACACTTTAACTAAAAACAAATACTTAGCCATTGCTGCAAAGCAGTAATGCAAAAAAAGAATAAAGGCTTAAATCAATGACAACACAATCTCAACTAAGCAATTCACAACCGTTGCTTTATGACGCTGACCAATCGCAAGATAGTTGCGGCGTTGGTTTCATCACCCACAAACGCAGTTTGCAAACACACGATTTATTAGTTAAATCGCACGAAGCATTATGCACGATTCCACATCGTGGCGGCATGAGCGCAGAAGGTGTTGGCGACGGTGCAGGTGTGAATATCGATTTGTCATTGAAATTTTTCCGTAAACTCACCAGTAGTCCAAGTTTAGAACTCGGTCAATTTGGTGTGGCAAACTTCTTTTTTCCCGCTGACCACGCGCATTATGATTCAGCAGCAAATGAACTTGTTGAGCGTCATTTTGCAGAATTTGATTTGCCGTTAATAGCACGTCGCGTGATTCCCGTTGATAACGCAGTCATTAACGCCGCCGCCGTCAAAGCGCAATTACCGATTGAACAATTCATTTTTGGTCGCCCAGCACATTTGCAAAATGCGTCACACGAAGAATTTGAAAAACACGTTCAAAAAGCCTTAGTCACGATTGAAGTAGAAGGTTTCACACGCCCAGAACTCGCAGGTTTTTATCCACTTTCGATGAGTTCACGCACGCAAGTTTATAAAGGACGTTTGAATTCGGGCGAAGTAATTCCGTATTTCAAAGATTTGTACGACACTGACCACGAAATCAGCACGTTATTTTTCCATACCCGTTTTTCAACGAATACCGCCCCTGCAACGATGATGGCGCAACCGTTCCGCTACATGGCGCATAACGGCGAGTTGAACACCGACAAAAAAAATCGTCTCAGCGAAAACGCGATTGCGCGTCAACACAATAAATCAGTGTGTTTTCCAAATGGACAATCGGATTCGAGCCGTTTAGACCAAACGCTGACACGTCGCATTAACGAAGATAATTTAAATATCGTTGAAGCGATTTTAGCGATGATGCCGCCTGCGTGGGAAAACGATACGACGCTTTCACCAGAAGTTCGCGCAATGCTTGAATACTTCAGTTTGTACGAAGAAAAAAATGATGGCCCTGCGGCGTTGATTTTCAACGATGGGATTCGTGTTGGCGCACGTTTAGACCGTTTAGGTTTGCGTCCGTTGCGTTCGGTTGAAACCACTAATTATTTAGCGGTCATGTCCGAAGCGGGACAAATTGATTTTCCACCGCAAGACGTTTTAAAACGCGGACGTATCGAAGCGGGCGGGATGCTGTATTTTGACCACAGCACAGGCGAAGCCTACGATTCACACCAAGTTTTAGCCAAACTCGCCAAAGAAAAAGATTACGCGGCATTGTTAAAACAACGCGCGGTGAATTTGTCAGATTTACCAAAAGTCGATTTAAGCGAACTCAGCGATGAAAACGAATTAAACGTTGACCAACGTTTTACTGCATATTCGCTCAATCAAGAAAGTTTCCGCTTTTTGCTCGACCCAATTTTAGCCACAGGTATGGAACGCATTTCGGCGATGGGTTACGGGCTTGCACCGAACGCGCTTTCGGGTGGCGAAGGTGGAATGTCACGTTATTTCAGCCAACGTTTCGCACAAGTCACTAACCCACCGCTCGATTCAATCCGTGAAAGTGATGGCATGACATTGCGTGTGGCATTGGGCGCAAAACCAACCTTTTCAGAAAACAGCAAACAACTTGTTATCGAAAGTCCGATTTTGCAATGCACACAATTAGAGCAAATTCGTCGTCAAACAGCGGTTTCAACGATTACTTTAAACGCGCTTTACACGCCTGATTTTGATAGCGTTGAAGGTAATGAACATGCTTTAACTCGTGCAATCAATGTAGTTTGTGATGAAGTCGAAAAAGCGGCGCGTAACAATATCGGCATCATTATTTTAAGCGATGCCCAAGTCAGCAAAATGCAAGCGGCAATTCCCGCGTTGTTGATGATTGCGGCGGCAAATCAACGTTTGGTGCAACAAGGTTTGCGCTTTAACTCGTCGTTGATTTCAGAAACAGGACAAGCTGCAAGTCCACACGATGTGGCGACGATTTTAGGTTTTGGCGCGTCGGCGATTTGTTCGTTGAGCGTTCACAACCGTGCAGTTACGCAGTATTCAGGTGCAGACCAACAAAAAGCCCTCGATAAATTCTCCAAAGGCACAGAAAAATCGCTCATGAAAACGATGGGCAAATTCGGTTTGTGTACGGCTGAAAGTTATATTGGCGGCGAATTTTTCGAGTCGAATTATTTAGATACCGACGAACCTAAATTGCATCCGTATTTCCCGAACATTCATTCGTCAGTTGGCGGTGTGCGTTACAGCGATATTGCCGCGAGTGCAACCGAATGGCATCATAAAGCCCTTTCTGTTGAAAGCGAAAAAGACATTCCGTTCTTAGGTTTGTTCAAAGAGCGTCAAGACGGTGCGGGGCATTCTTACGGCAACACGGCGGTGCGTGAATATATTCACATGACCGACGAGGCGATTTTATATATTCCACAAGAAAAATCAGCCGAAGCCAATGATTTAGCGTATTTGGATTTGGGCTACGAAAAACGTACGCCTGAACAAATCGACAATTTTGGTATTACGCCAGCGTATCGCAGTTTTGCAAAAAATCTCTATGAAGAACGTGACGCACGACCAGCGGCATTGCGCGATGTAATGGATTTTCCTGCGAATGTGTCGAATGCCGAAAGCGTTGAAGATTTCGATAAAATTTTAGGCAAACAAAATTTGCGCGGGAACGTCAATTATTTGATTCGTGGTTTGTCGGTTAGAAAATTGGATGAAGTTTTCAAAGTCGCGTTCACGGAAAATAACAGCCAAGCGCGTTTGCAAAATTTAGCGGCACATTTGAAAAAACGTTTTGTGGATGATTTTCATCTCGTGTCATGCGACTTGAATGTTGCCGCTGATGCGTTGCGTGTTGAAAACGTGCCAGCAGGTAGTTTGTTATCGGATTATTTGAATGCCATTCAAACCGCAAACGCGCCGTTGCCATTAGCAGACGTGCAATCGGCACATGAAATTACCGCAACGTTGGCTTCGGGCGCGATGAGTCACGGTGCGTTGCTTGCCGAAGCGCACGAAGCCGTCGCGCAAGGTACAAACATTGTCGGCGCGTTAAGCAATTCGGGTGAAGGTGGCGAACATTTCAGCCGTTTCAACAGCATCAAATCCAGCAAAATCAAACAATTTGCATCGGGTCGTTTTGGCGTTTGGACAGGTTATTTAGCTGACCCAACGCTTGAAGAAATTGAAATCAAAATCGCGCAAGGTGCAAAACCTGGTGAAGGTGGACAATTGCCAGCGATGAAAGTGTCGGTGGAAATTGCGGCGTTGCGTGGCGGTACGCCAAAAGTGGAACTCGTCAGTCCACCGCCACATCACGATACTTATTCGATTGAAGATTTAGGGCAGTTGATTCACGATGCCAAAGCGGCGCGTGTCAAAGTCGGCGTGAAACTCGTTTCGTCTGAAGGTATCGGCACAATTGCAGTCGGCGTGGCAAAAGCTGGCGCAGATGTTATCAATGTTGCAGGCAACACAGGCGGCACAGGTGCGGCGGCTGTGACAAGTTTGAAACACGCAGGACGTTCTCCAGAAATCGGGATTGCCGAAGTGCATCAAGCTCTTTCGGTCAACGGTTTGCGCGACAAAGTAATTTTGCGTTGCTCTGGCGCACATCAAAGCGGTTTGGACGTAGTGAAATCGGCGATTTTAGGTGCGGATTCTTTCGAGTTTGGTACGACGGCGTTGATGATGTTACGTTGCGTAATGGCGAAAAACTGTAACATCAAATGTCCCGCAGGTTTGACTACCGCGCACGAAGAATTTAAAGGTGACCCGCGTGTTTTGGCGCAGTATTTTATGAACGTCGCGCACGAAGTTCGGGAGTTACTCGCGTCGTTGGGTTATAAAAATTTACGCGACATTCGCGGCAAAACGGATTTGTTACATTTAATCGACCACCCTTGCATGGTTGGGCAATTGAATTTGACCAAAATGTTGCAACAAGTCGAAGAAGTCAAAATCGCGCAACCGATTTATTTAGAAGCGGATTTCCAAGTTGATGACAAAATTTTAGAACGTGTGAAAGCGTTTTTAGAAAATGGTAAATCTGAACAATTGGTGATTGATGGCGACGATTTCAAACTCAAAAACAACGACAAAACCGTTGGCGGTCAGTTGGCGATTGATATTGAACGCATTTTAAATTACGAATTCAACGGCGATGCGTCCTTCATCTACAAAAACGAACACGGAAGACGTTATTTAGCTCCTGAAACTATCGTGATTCGCACACACGGTTCGGCTGGTCAAAGTTATGCGGCATTTATGAATGACGGCATGTATTTGCGTCATTTAGGCACGGCAAATGATGGTGTAGGTAAATCAATGAGCGGCGGCGTGTTAGTTGTCGAGTCACCAGGTGGCGGCATCAAAACCCCAGGCAATAACGTGTTAATCGGTAACTTCGCGTTATTCGGTGCGACAGGTGGCAAAGTGTTTATCAACGGCGAAGCTGGCGACCGTTTTGCAGTGCGTAATTCGGGCGCGATGGCGGTGGTTGAAGGCGTGGGCGATTTCGGTTGCGAATACATGACTAACGGCGCAGTGCTTAACATCGGAGGTTTCGGTAAAGGTTTCTGCAACGGGATGTCAGGCGGTAACGCTTACCAATATGACCCTGAAAATAAACTCGCGGCGTTGTACGACAAAACGTCTGTGGAATTGCACGATTTAACCGAAGACGATGCACATGAAAAAATCGTGTTGCACATGTTGGAACAACACGCGGAATATGCGAATTCAAGCAAAGCGCGTAACTTGCTCGCCAATTGGGAAAATGAACGCAAACATTTCAAATTTGCAATGCCGTTGTGGCTTTATAAAACGCAAACAGCCAACTATTTAAAAGCATCGATGGATGCGAAAGAAATGGTGGAAGAATTGGCGGTCGATTTGGCGCAAACGCAAATCGCGCAAGTCAAAAAAGCCTATCAATCAGGTCAGCCATTGTTTAACGGTGCGATTCCTGCGTTTGGTGAAGTCGATAGCGATTTGGCGTTTAATTTGATTAACAGTTTTGCTGTATTCGATAAAGCGCAAGCAGTCGTGGCAGAAATGCTTAAAACTGCGCCAGAATCACAACGCACGCCAGCTCACATTGAGAAAGCGGCGAAAAAATTGATTTTGGAACGTCCTCGCAAATTGCAAGATGCGTTGGTCAAAACTACTCGTGAAGCCTACAGCAGTTATAACGATGACGAAATCGCGGCGTTGCTCGCAAATAAACGTTTGAATGATTACAAAATCGCGTTAATCAATCGCTCGGTGCAAAGCATTAACTCGATGGGTTCAACGGTTTGGATTATTGAGCAAAGCCACGCAAATCGCGTTGCACTGGCAAACATTACGCCTGTTGAGAAACATTTGGCGAGTTTGGTTGGGCTGGAATTGGCACAAGATGGACTTGCGGCTTAATCGGGAAAATAAATTTTAGGTTTAATGAAATGAAAACACACCAACTTCCAAACGACGCACCTTACAGCGACAATCAACGTGCATGGCTCGGCGGATTTTTCGCAGGCTTGCATTCGCAACTTGTGCAAAACAGCTCAAACGCGCAAACCGCTCGCACCATTCATATTTTGTACGGTTCACAAACAGGCACAGCCGAATCGGTGGCGCGTGATGCCGTCAAAGTCGCTAAAGCACACGGTTTAAATCCTGTCATCAAAAGCATGGACGAAGTCGATGCAGACGCGCTGACAAAAATGGAAACCTTGCTCATCGTCACCAGCACTTACGGTGAAGGCGAAATGCCTGATAACGCACAAGTGTTGTGGTCTGCGGTCAAAGCCGATTCAATGGCGAAATTAGAAAATCTGCAATTCGCGGTTTTAGCGTTAGGCGACACCAGTTACGATTTATTCTGCCAAGCAGGGATTGATTGGGACAACCGTTTAGCCGAATTGGGCGCAACTCGTTTGCAAACCCGCGTTGATTGCGATGTCGAATTTGAAGAGCCTGCGGAAGAATGGATTAGAACAGTTATGCCCAAATTAGGCGGGGGCATTATGTCAATTTCAGGAACTCTTCCAGAATTAGGCTTCTCTATAGAAATGAGTGAAGAACCACAATACAACCGCAAAAATCCATTCCCAGCGAAATTGCTCGTGAATCGTTTAGTGACGGCTGAAAATTCATCAAAAGAAACCCGCCATTATGAAATTTCAATCGCGGGTTCAGGTTTGAGTTATGAAGCAGGCGACGCGCTTTGCGTTGTGCCAACAAATTGTCCTGATTTAGTTGCGGATATTTTGAAAGCGATTAAATGCGATGGTGACGAAATCATTAACGGTGTGTCATTGCGCGAAGCGTTGCAAAATCAGTTTGAAATCAAAACGCCAAGCAAAGAATTATTGCAAGAAATTGCGACCCGCTCAGGCAATCAAGAATTAAACAATGTGTTAAACGACAAAGAAGCGTTGAGTAATTATTTGTGGGGACGCGATACATTAGATTTATTGTTGCAAAATCCAAGCGTGGAATTTTCAGCCGCAGAATTTGTAGCATTATTAAAACCGTTGCAACATCGCGCTTATTCAATTTCATCAAGCGGCAAAGCGAATCCTGAAACGGTGCATTTGACTGTTGCTAGCGTGCGTTACAACGCTTTCGACCGTCAACACAAAGGCGTTTGCTCAACCTTCCTTGCGGATTTGACCAACGACATGACCGAAATTCGTTGCTTTTTCACACCGAACAAAGTTTTCCGCGTGCCAGACAACAACGATTTGCCAATGATTATGGTCGGCCCTGGAACGGGGATTGCGCCCTTCCGCGCGTTTTTACAAGAGCGTCAAGTACGCGGCGCGAAAGGTAAAAACTGGTTATTTTTTGGCGACCGCAACGCGGCAACCGATTTTATTTACCGTGACGAATTAGAACAAATGGGGAACAGCGGTTTGCTCACACGTTTGGATTTAGCCTTCTCGCGTGACCAAGCCGAAAAAATCTACGTTCAAGACAAAATGCGCGAACACGGCGCGGAATTATTTGCGTGGTTAGAGCGGGGCGGTTATTTCTTCGTGTGTGGTGATGCGTATCACATGGCAAAAGATGTGGATAAAGCCTTGCATGACGTGATTGAAAAGCACGGAAATAAAACCGCACAACAAGCCATCGATTACGTTAATCAGCTCAAAAAAGATAAACGTTACGTTCGTGACGTGTACTAAATGACGGTTGATTATTTTGATTTGAATTGCCAAAAATGTCCGCGTCTCGCGGCATTTTTGTGTGAAGTAAAAGAAAAAAATCCGACGTATCACTGCAAACCCGTCGCGCCATTTGGTGATGAAAAGGCAAAGTTAGTGATTGTCGGACTTGCCCCAGGAATGCACGGTGCAAATGCGTCGGGGCGACCTTTTACGGGCGATTATGCAGGTTTGCTTTTATA
>JAQTOT010000177.1 GCA_028713145.1 Methylococcales bacterium | reverse complement strand
TGAGACCTTGGCGAACAATGGCATGGTCGTCAACGACAAATAAGTTAATCATGGCTACAGCTCTCTGTTATGGATTTTGGAATTTTGAAAAAAATGATAGTTCCTTTGCCTTCTTCGCTAAAAATGGCGATTTCACCACAACAAAAATTAACCCGCTCGTGCATTCCTTGAATGCCATAGTGATGCGTCGCATTGATTTGCTGTTTTGTCATGCCAATGCCATTATCGATGATTTTTACAAGCAATGAATTTTTTAGGCTGATTAAACTGATGCTCACTTCTGTGGCTTTTGCGTGCTTTGCAATGTTATTTAAAGATTCTTGCACAATGCGAAAAACAACTGTATTGCATTTGGAATCTAAAACAGGATTTTCTTTGGGTAATTTTAACGAACAAATAATATCGCATTGTTCTTTGAATTTATTTACTTGCCATTCAATCGCGGCTAAAAGCCCCAAATGATCCAAAATACTCGGGCGCAAATCAGTAATTAAATTACGCGTTGTTTTGATAGATTTATCGACATATTCCAAAATGGTCGTCATTTTGCTCGTGCATTTAGCTGGAAGCGTGTCTTGTAATTGTTTGGCGAGCCAAAATAAATCCATTTTTAATACGGTGAGCGTACTGCCTAATTCATCGTGAATTTCTTGGGCAATGCGTGTTCTTTCGTTTTCTCTAATTTCTTCTGCATGGTTAGATAAAAAGCGAAATTTCTTTTCATTTTCGCTAACCGCACGTTTTTGTTCGGAAATGTTTTGCAGTGTGAGATAGGTTACTATTCCAATGTTGTCTTGCAAGGTGACGTTTGAAATTAAAACATCAACGGTTTTGTTCGTTGTACAAATAATTTTTCCTTCGGTTGTGAAATGTTCTTTTTTCGAACATTTCGGCATCACAAATTCAAAAGATTCTTCATGAAACAACTCAAAAATAGATTTGCCTTGCACGTTGTAAATGTTTGAGGTTTCCCAAAGCGTGCCACTTGCCCGATTCGCTCGTTCAATCTTGCTATTTCTAATGATAAGAATCGCTAACGGCGATTTTTCAAAGAGGGCTTGATAATGTTTCATATATCATTTTGGGTTTATTTTTTCGATTTTTGTTGTAAATATCGGTGAATTCATCAACGGCGAAAAGCTGCATTTCCTCCAGCTTCAATGTGAATTATTAGATTTTTCTCTATTTCCAAGGAGAAGCAAGCACCAAAATGGGGTTTAGTGCGTTGCAGATTAAAAAATCAATTTCTATTTGAAACTATCGGAAATGCCACATGAACAGTATCGCGCTTAGTTATCGTAACAGTACATCAGACAATGTCTGATTTTTTTGTAGGACAAAAAGTTATTTTTGTAGGAGTTATCCTACAAGTGACTTCATGTTTTCTTACAAAATTATCAGACAACGTCTGATTTTTACCGTAGTGGATATAAGGTAAATTGCTACTTATCAATTTTGAAAGGTAAGTAATACAATTGTCCATGGTAGCCGAAAATAACACTGAATACGTTTTAACACCACACGATTTAATCGTTTCAAAAACGAATTTGAAAGGGATTATTACGTTTGTGAATGATGATTTAACACGCATTTCGGGATATTCAAAAGACGAGTTAATCGGCAAACCACATAACATTTTTCGCCATAGCGATATGCCAAAAGAAGCGTTTGCTGATATGTGGCAAACCATCAAAACGGGTCACAGTTGGAGTGGATTGGTTAAAAATAAAACCAAAAGTGGTGGTTTTTATTGGGTGAGAGCGCATATCACGGCTATTTATGAAGGCAACAAAATCGTCGGTTATATGTCGGTTCGCCGCAAACCTAAACCTGAAAATATCGTTTTTATCACGGATGTTTATAGGGACATTATCAATGGAAAATTTCAAGGCAAAATCAAACGCGGCTTGTTAATTCAAGGTAATTTTTTTCAAAAAGCGTTAAACGCTTTTAAAAATACCACACTGACAAGTAAATTTATCGCCTTTAGTTTGTTTTCGGCTTTGAGTTTGGTTGCCATTCTTTATGTCGGGTTGTCATTGATTAGCGGTGCCGTGGCGCAATTTTATCCGTTGATTGGGAGCATTTTCGTTTTATCTCTAATGGGCGCGTATATTTTGCTTTGGAGCATTAAAAGCTATGTACTTGAACCGTTGCGTTATGCAACAGATTCGCTAACTAAAGTCTCTCAAGGCGACTATTTCGTGTATATGAATTATTACGCCGATAATGAAATTGGCGAGTTAATGGAAGCGATTCGTAATATGTCGATTCGATTAGGATTTGACCTTTCAGATTCACGCAAAAAAGATGAGTATTTGCGTTTAAAAATGGGATTAGATAATGCCGCAGCGTGTATGGTCATTATCAATCGAGAACGCGAGGTGATTTATTTTAATGCCACGGCAAAAAATCTTTTTAGTAGCATGAGTAAGGTAATTTGTCAGCAATATCCCGCTTTTGATGTTGCTGATTTAATTGGTAAAAAAATTGATTTATTTCATAAAAATCCTCAAACACAAATCGATTTCCTTAATAATTTAAAAGGAACTGCTTTTGTTACAGTTGTCATAGGTGATAAACATCTCCATCTCAAAGCCAGTCCAATTATTAACGAACAAGGCATTCATCTAGGTTTTGTCACCGAATGGACTGACCAAACCGCAGCGGTGCAACTTGAAAATGAAATTTCTCATATCGTTCGAGGGGCCATTAACGGACAGTTTGATCAACGCATATCAATTTCAGACAAGCATGTTTTTTTCCAACAATTAAGCAGTGAACTCAATGAGCTTCTTTCTGTTTGTGAAAAAGGTTTTGGTGATTTTAAAAAAGTATTTGCCAATATGGTTAAAGGCGATTTGACCAAGCAAATTGTGGATGTTTATCAAGGGGATTTTGAGCATTTAAAACAAGATGCAAATCTTACGATTGTGCAACTTAATGACATTATTTTTACTTTAAAAGCCGCCATTGAAATTATTAACGACAATATAGAAAACATGGCAAATGGCGCAAATGAATTGTCATCGCGCACTGAAAATCAAATTATCGAGTTACATCTTATTGCCGCTCAAACCCACGCACTAATGGCTGCTGTGCAACATAACGATGACTATGCCAAAAAAGCCAATGTAACCACAACAGACGCATTTGATATTGCAAACAAAGGCGTTGAAGCCATTGGAAACGTTATTCACATGATGGATGGTATTAAACAATCATCGTCAAAAATTTCTGAAATTGTCACTGTCATTGATGACATTGCCTTTCAAACCAACATTCTTGCCATAAATGCTGCCATTGAGGCGGCAAGAGCAGGCGAACAAGGACGGGGATTTGCCGTTGTTGCAACAGAAGTGCGAGATTTAGCACAACGGGTTGCTACCGCCGCTGGCGAAATTACGACACTTATCAATGCGTCTGAAATACAAATCGATACAGGTAATCAGATTGTTTCAAACACAGGTGAAATCATCAAAGAAGTTTCAAATGCCATTGTCACTGTGATTTCAATGGTTAAAGAAATTTCCGTTGCCTGTTCAAATCAAAGTGATGCAATTGAAAAAATTGATAACGCAATGGTCGAAATAGAAAATTCCATCAAAAAGAACGCTGAACTAGTTATTTCCACAACCGAATCATCAACTTCTTTAGAAAATGAAATCAAAGCATTAGCCAGTACGGCGGATTATTTTGTCGTGAAAGAAAATGCGATTGATTTTGACCTTTTTTAACATTCAGGCTCCTTGGGAGGGCAAATGAATACTCAAATATCAACAAAAGAAAACGATTGCATAAGTCATTTTTCGCAACAGTTATTCAAAGATTGTGTTTATTATGAACAAACGCAAAATAACGTATCTATGCAAAATAAATTCATGAAATATAAGGGGTATTATGCCCATGTTCTTCCATGTGAAGGCAATGAATTGGTCGGCGAAGTGATAGGTCTTGAAAATCTGCGTTTTTACGCTCATTCTGTAAGCGATTTACTGATTGCGTTTGAAGAAAATATAGAACGTTATTTAACACAAAAAACGTCGTAAGGACGTACTACATACGCCCGTAACACGATAACGTTATCATCAATCGTCACGTTTATGCGGGTTCACGCAGTGAACCCCTACCATCATTATCGATTTCATACGCAGGTGCGTGAGTGGTTATGCCGTCATCACAACAAAAAAAACACATTCAAGATTTGCACGAAAATGAAAATCTGTTCCGCAAAGTCATTGATACTTCGTCAACTGCCTACCTTTTGTATGACAACAATACAGGGTTTATCGATTACGTTAATCCTGCTTTTTCAAAAAAATTTGGGGATGATTTACAAACCATCAATGATTGGTGGAATAAATCATTTTTAGATTCGCAATATAGAGAAAAAATTGCGACGGATTGGATGGTGAGAGTTGATGAGTCTTCACGCAATCCTGAAATCGCGTTTGAGCCGATGGAAATTTATGTGATAGACAAAAATGGCGAACCCAGATGGATTGTCATGGAAGCTACGTCATTGCATGACTCGCTAACTCAAACACAACTTGTCACCATTTATGATATTTCCGAAATTAAAAAATCTCATCAAGCCTTAGAAGAAAATGAATTGCGTTGGAAATTTGCGCTTGAAGGTTCAGGAGATGGGCTTTGGGATTGGGATTTGCCAAGCAACAAAGTGGTGTTTAACAAACAGTGGAAAGAAATGCTTGGATTTTCTGAGTCAGAAATTGGCACTGCATTTTTTGAATGGTCAAATCGTATTCATCCTGAAGATATAGCCAGCGTAAGAAGTTGTATGCAAAAAACACTGCGGCGCGAAATAAGTTCTTATTCAAATAAATATCGAATGCGTACAAAAGATGGCTCTTATCGTTGGGTAGTTGATAGAGGCACGGTGGTTTCATTTGATAAAGAGGGTAGACCATTACGCATGATTGGTACGCATACGGATATTCATGAACACAAAATGCTTGAAAATAGAAATGAACAACTCTTACGCATTATTGAAGAATCTGTTGATTTTATTGGTATGAGTGATTTTGAGGAAAATATCAGGTATTGCAATCAGGCAGCCAAAACGATGGTTGGATTATCAAATGAGTGCGTTATAACTAATATGCAGATTTCCGATTTTCATCCCGACTGGGCGATAAAGCAAACACGAGAAGTATCGATTCCACATGCACTAATACATGGTTTTTGGCGTGGTGATTCAGCCTTGTTGCATAAAGATGGCTATGAAATTCCTGTTTCTCAAATTCTTATGGTTCATAAAGATGGCAATGGTGATGTTGTCGCATTGTCAACGATTATGCACGATGTCACTGAACAAAAGAATTTAGAATTGCTCACCCTAAAAGCCAAGCAAGCTGCCGAACAATTAGCCAAATCTAAATCGGAATTTTTGGCAAATATGAGTCATGAAATTCGCACACCTATTAACGCGGTGTTAGGACTTGCCTTTGTTTTAAGTAAAAAGAATTTACCCAGC
>JAQTOT010000015.1 GCA_028713145.1 Methylococcales bacterium | reverse complement strand
CCATTTTATGCAAAACTTGCAGCAAAAACACTGGACGTTATTGGTGTGCCGAATTTTGGACGAGTCGAACCGAATGCAAAAGAAGTATGGCTTGCCGAGTTGCAACGCTTACGTTATTCGCTTTCGGACACCTTGCCATTACTGATTTTGTTTGTGATTCCTGTGGTGAATTTGATTGCGCCCATTTTGTGGTTTGGATTTAGCGCGTGGTGCGTGGCGTTGGAATTTTTCGGTTATCCACAAGAAAATCGTGGCGTGTTATTTCCAGAACAACAAACGCAGTTGAAAACCATGAAATTACACGCTTTGAGTTTTGGTGGTTTGGTGACACTTGGGCAATCGTTACCGATTGTAAATATCGTGATTGCGCCCGTTGCGGTAATTGCGGCGACGTTGCATGTTCATACAACGTCGCGTATTGATTAAGATTTTTGCAGTGTTTCTTTCGAGGCTTCAACAATTGCCGCAATTTTGTCCGCTTCCACTCGCGTCATTAACGGTTTGAAATCGTTTAACGTGTGATTAACTAACGGTTGTAATTCATCAATCCAACCGTTAATCGGGGCATTTAAAAAGGTTTCTGCTTCATTCGTTAAAACAGGCAAAACAGGTTTCAAATACGCAGCAAGAATTCTAAATAAGTTAATCGCCACTGAACACACATCGTGTAATTCCGACTCTTTACCTTCTTCTTTTGCAATTGCCCACGGTTTTTTGTCATCAATATATTGGTTCGCTTTGTCGGCTAACGCCATAATTTCACGCATCGCTTTACCAAATTCACGATGTTCATACGCTTCTGCAATGGCTTTATTTTCAGCAATAAATTCAGCGAATAATTCGGGTTCAACACAGGTTGCAGAAAGTTGATTATCGAATTTTTTACGGATAAAACCACTGCAACGGCTAGCAATATTCACCACTTTGCCGACTAAATCCGAATTCACCCGTTGACTAAAATCGTCAAAATTTAAATCTAAATCATCAACGCTACTACTGAGTTTTGCCGCAAAGTAATAACGTAAATATTCAGGATTTAAATGGTCAAGATAAGTGCGAGCGGTAATAAATGTGCCGCGAGATTTCGACATTTTTTCGCCATTTACGGTTAAAAATCCGTGGGCAAAAATCGCGTCTGGCGTTCTGAAATTCGCGCCGCTTAACATCGCAGGCCAGAAAAGGGCGTGGAAATAAATAATGTCTTTGCCAATGAAATGATAAAGCTCAACGTCGCTGTCTTTTCCCCAAAAATCGTCGAATTTCAAACCTGTCTTGTCGCACAAATTTTGAAAACTTGCCATGTAACCAATCGGTGCATCGAGCCAAACGTAAAAGTATTTATTCGGCGCGTCAGGAATTTCAAAACCAAAATACGGCGCATCGCGCGAAATATCCCATTGTTGCAAACCGCCTTCGAGCCATTCAGCTAATTTATTACGCACTTCGGGTTGTAAATGTCCTGCGGTTGTCCATTCGCGCAACATGTCAGTGAAATCGGCAAGATTGAAAAAATAATGCTCGGATTCTTTTTCAATCGGCGTTGCGCCCGAAACGGCAGAAACCGCATTTTTCAAATCCGTTGGCGAATAATTTGCACCACATACTTCGCAACCGTCACCATATTGGTCTTTTGCGCCACATTTTGGGCAATCGCCTTTGATAAAACGGTCAGGCAAAAACATGTTTTTAACGGGGTCAAATGCTTGCGTAATCGTGCGTGAACTGATGTGACCTGCTTCGCGCAAACGAGTATAAACGAGTTCTGAAAGCGTTTTGTTTTCAGGTGAGTGCGTGCAGTGATAATTGTCAAACGCAATGCCAAAATCCGAAAAATCAGCAAAATGCGATTTACCCATTTCGGTAATCAATGCTTCGGGCGTAATTCCATCACGGTCAGCTTTAAGCATAATTGGCGTGCCGTGCGCGTCATCGGCACAAACGTAATAACATTCGTTGCCGCGTTGTTTTTGAAAACGCACCCAAATATCGGTTTGAATGTATTCAACCAAATGTCCCAAATGAATCGCACCGTTTGCATAAGGTAACGCGCTGGTTACTAAAATTTTTCTTTGTGTCATAACTAAATTTTTCCTGATTATTTCAACCAATCCTGCGGTTTTAAATACGTTTCGTATAACTCTGCCTCAGGCGTTCCCGCTTCGGGTTGCCAGTTATATTTCCAATTCACAATCGGCGGCAACGACATCAAAATCGATTCTGTCCGTCCGCCTGATTGCAAACCAAAAATCGTTCCTCTGTCGTAAATCAAATTAAATTCCACATAACGTCCGCGACGATACAATTGAAAATCACGCTCGCGTTCGCCATAAGGCGTATTTTTGCGTTTTTGTACAATCGGCAAATAGGCTTGAATGTAAGCATTTCCAACACTTTGCATAAACGCAAAACATTCTTCAAAACTGCCTTCGTTTAAATCATCAAAAAATAACCCGCCCACGCCGCGTGTTTCACCGCGATGTTTCAAAAAGAAATACTCATCACACCATTTTTTATATTTTGGATAAGCGTCTGCACCAAATGGCTCACAAGCCGCTTTTGCGGTTTCGTGCCATTGCACCACGTCTTCTTTGAACGGATAAAACGGCGTTAAATCAAAACCACCTCCAAACCACCAAATCGTGGGTTCACCTTCTTTTTTGGCGATAAACAAACGTACATTGGCATGAGACGTTGGAACGTAAGGATTTTTCGGATGAATGACGAGAGAAACACCCATTGCTTCAAATTGGCGATTGGCAAGTTCGGGACGTTTTTCAGTGGCCGAAGGCGGTAAATTAAAACCTGAAACATGTGAGAAATTCACGCCGCCTTGTTCAAACGTGTCACCGTTCAAAACGCGCGTGCGACCGCCGCCACCTTCGGCGCGAGTCCAGTTATCTTCGATAAATTTCGCGCTCGTTTCTTCGCCTTCTAAACTTTTGCAAATATGATCCTGCAAACCCAATAAATAATTTTTGACTTGATTGATTTGGTCTTGATTCATGATTTAAGTCTCTGCTGGTTAATATGATTTAGTCGGCGTAAGTACCGTGTTTTGAGGTGGTTTAGAATTGTCTGTTTCTGGATAATCTAGCGTGTAATGCAAGCCGCGACTTTCTTTGCGTAACTTCGCGCAACGAATAATCAGTTCGGCGACAATCACTAAATTGCGTAATTCGAGCAAATCGCTGGTCACACGAAAATGCGCGTAATACTCGGCAATTTCTTTTTTGAGTAATTCGACCCGATTCATTGCACGATGCAAGCGTTTATCTGTACGAACAATGCCGACGTAATCCCACATGAAATGGCGCAATTCATTCCAATTATGCGAAACAACCACTTCTTCATCGGAATCACTCACTTTTGATTCATCCCAAAGCGGTAAATTTTTAGGCATCGTTAAAGTAGGCAATTTTTGCTGAATATCTTGCGCGGCACGCTGTGCAAAAACTAAACATTCCAGCAGCGAATTACTCGCCATGCGATTTGCCCCGTGCAAACCTGTACAAGCGACTTCACCGACAG
The DNA here is from genome assembly GCA_028713145.1 of Methylococcales bacterium. Lineage (GTDB taxonomy): Bacteria > Pseudomonadota > Gammaproteobacteria > Methylococcales > Methylomonadaceae > UBA10906. Next base: position 20,398 of record JAQTOT010000015.1, on the reverse strand, counting down.
CATATAAATTTTCAATATCGGTTCGAGCAAAACTGTCTGTTAAAATGCCACCGCAAGTGTAATGTGCAGCGGGAACAACGGGAATGGGTTGTTGTGTAATATCAATGTCAAATTCGAGGCATTTTTGATAAATGTTTGGAAAATGTTCACGAATAAACGGCGCAGGTTTGTGGCTGATGTCTAAATACACACAATCGATACCGCGTTTTTTCATTTCATGGTCAATGGCTCGGGCAACGATGTCGCGCGGCGCAAGTTCGCCCCGTTCATCAAAATGGTGCATAAACGCAGAGCCATCAGGCAAAATCAAACGTCCTCCTTCGCCACGCACCGCTTCGCTGATTAAAAACGAATTGCCCGCTGGATGATAAAGACAGGTTGGATGAAATTGCATGAATTCCAAATTACTCACTCGACAACCTGCACGCCACGCGACTGCCATACCATCACCTGTTGAGCTTTGCGGATTGGTGCTGTACAAATAGGCTTTACTCGCGCCGCCTGTCGCTAAGACGATAATTTTCGCCGTGAACGTTTCGACTTTTTGTTTTGAACTATTAAAAACATACGCGCCAACGCAGCGATTTTCTTCGGTAATCAAATCAACGATATTGTGATTTTCAAACAGTTCGATGTGGTGATTTTCCTTTGCGCGTTCAATCAGTGACAACGAAACCGCTTTGCCCGTTGCATCGGCGGTATGAACAACACGCCGATGCGAATGTCCGCCTTCACGGTTTAAATGCAATTTTGTTTCACCTGAAAGCGTCTGTTCTTCGGTGAATAAAACGCCTTGTTGCCGCAACCAATCAATCGATTCTTTCCCATGATTAACGGTTAAACGCACAATGTCTTCATCACATAATCCCGCGCCAGCATTCAACGTATCGTTCACATGAGATTCCAGCGAATCATCGGCATCGAAAACCGCTGAAATACCGCCTTGTGCGTAATAAGTGCTGCCAGCGGTTAACGCGAATTTAGACAAAACAGCCACGTTGGTATGTTCATTAGCCAGTTTTAAAGCAAGCGTTAAACCCGCGCCACCGCTGCCAATAATTAAAACGTCAAAAACGTATTCGTTTTTCACTATCAATGGACCTTACTTCGCCGATTCTTCAAATACACCAAAACTCATAATCCGTTGATAGCGTTTTTCGAGCAACGTATGCGTGTCCAGTTGTTTTAAATCAGTTAAATGACGCGACAAGGTTTCTTTTAAGTTTTCAGCAGTGATTTTGAAATTACGGTGTGCGCCGCCTAATGGTTCACGAACAACTTCATCTAAAAAGCCTTGTTCACGAATTCGGTCAGCGGTAATGCCCATTGCTTCGGCAGCAAGTTGAACTTTATCAGGGCTTTTCCACAAAATTGCCGCGCAACCTTCGGGCGAAATCACCGAATAAGTGCTGTATTCAAGCATAATCAAACGGTCGCCTACGCCAATGGCTAACGCGCCACCGCTGCCGCCTTCGCCAATAATGGTGCAAATAATAGGAGTTTTGAGTTTTGCCATTTCAAACAAATTACGAGCAATCGCTTCACTTTGTCCGCGCTCTTCGGCATCAATACCTGGATAGGCTCCTGGTGTGTCAATTAAGCAAACAATGGGCAATTTGAAACGTTCTGCCAATTTCATTACACGCAAGGCTTTTCGATAACCTTCAGGGCGCGGCATCCCGAAATTGCGGTAAATTTTTTCTTTCGTATCACGCCCTTTTTGATGCCCAATAATCACAATGGGCTGATCATCTAATTTTGCCAATCCACAAATAATGGCAGGATCATCAGCGTAAGCTCTGTCGCCATGCAATTCGTGAAAATCACTGAAAATTAAATCAATGTAATCGAGCGTATAAGGTCTGCCTGGATGACGTGAAAGTTGTGAAATTTGCCAATCCGACAAATTGGTAAAAATCGATTCGGTTAAGGATTCACTTTGTTGCTTGAGCTGTTCGAGCGCGTCAGAAATGTTGATTTTGTTATCAAACTCAACGTGACGGAGTTCTTCAATTTTTGCTTCTAAAACGGCAATTGGTTGTTCAAAGTCGAGAAATTTTAAGTCCATGTTTTGTAATTTTTATGAGAGTTTAAAAAGTGGCGCGTAGTATAAGGGAATTGCAACGTTAAACTTTAAATTCGGCGAGTTTTTTTGCCACTAATTGCTTTTTTAAGACTACATAATCAGGGACACCGTTTTTATAAGGCGGATAATCTTCACCTGCAATAAGTGGCTGCAAATAGGCTCGACACGCAGCTGTAATACCAAAACCATCTTCGCTGATAAATTCAGGCGGCAACATTTTTTCCACATTTGCTACATCTTTTAAATCAACACTGCCAATTTCCCACTGATAAGGCGAATCTGAAAGTCGCACAATTGTTGGCATAACGGCATTTTTACCTGCAAGTGCAAATTCCAATGCGGCTTTGCCAACGGCGTAAGCCTGTTCAATATCATTTTTTGAGGCAATATGACGCGCGGCGCGTTGCAAATAATCGGCGACTGCCCAGTGATATTTGTAGCCTAATTTTTCTCGAATTAAATTTGCAATCACAGGTGCTGCACCACCAAGTTGCGCGTGACCAAACGCATCTTTCCCGCCAGCTTCGGCTAAAAATTTGCCTTCACTGTTTTTTACACCTTCAGAAACGACTACGCAGCAATAACCGTATTGTTTAACTTTTGCGTCAACTGTCGCTAAAAAGTTGGCTTCATTTAATTCCACTTCGGGGAACAAAATGACGAGCGGAATATCGTGATTTTCATCAGCGGCTAATGCACCAGCAGCAGCAATCCAGCCTGCGTGTCGTCCCATGACTTCCATCACAAAGACTTTCGTTGAGGTTGCACACATTGACGCGACATCAAAACTTGCTTCACGCATCGACACGGCAACGTATTTTGCAACGCTACCAAAACCCGCGCAGTTGTCGGTAATGGGCAAATCATTATCAACCGTTTTCGGCACGCCAATGCAGGTGAGGGGATAACCCATTTGTTCTCCAATTTGCGAGACTTTATGAGCTGTATCTTGTGAATCACCACCGCCGTTGTAGAAAAAATAGCCAATGTTGTGTGCTTTGAAAACGTCGATTAAGCGTTCATATTCGGCGCGATTCGCATCTAAACTTTTTAATTTGTAGCGACATGAACCGAATGCTCCCGCAGGCGTGTAACGTAACGCCGCAATGTAGGCATCACTTTCAAAACTGGTATCAATCAGTTCTTCTTGCAACGCTCCGATAATGCCATTTAACCCTGCATACACTTTTCCAATTTTGTCCGAATGCAAACGTGCGGCTTGAATTAAACCACATGCACTTGCGTTAATGACGGATGTTACGCCACCTGATTGTGCATAAAACGCATTTTTAATTGTCATGAGAATCCTTTTATTTTTGAAATTTTTATTGTTATGCATGTGCTTATTTTCACTCTTTTTGACGATTTTTGCGAAATTAGCCGCTTAATGGTTTTCTGTTATCCTAATTCATCGTCATTATGCTGCTAATTTCACAAAAGTATTTCATGAAGCTAAATTCTCCCGCCGCTCAACAACTCACTGATTTTTTTGCGTATTTAGAAAATGAAAAGCGTGTTTCGCTTAACACGCTCACCAATTACGAACGTGATTTGCGTCACTTGATGCAGTTTTGCCAAAAACAAAAATTTGAACAATGGTCACAATTGCAACCGAATGATATTCGCTATCACGTTGCAAATCGGCATCGGCAAGGATTAGGCAGTGCGAGTTTGCAGCGTGAATTGTCCGCGATTCGCAGTTTTTATAATTATTTGCTTAAACATAATTTAGTGACACTCAATCCCGCACAACATGTCAAAGCTCCCAAAGCCATTCGTAAACTTCCAAAAACGTTAGATGTTGACCAGATTTCAGGCTTGCTCGAAGCAGGCACAGATTCGGTTTTAGAAGTACAAGATTTAGCGATGTTTGAGCTATTTTATTCATCGGGTTTGCGTCTGAGTGAATTGGTGGAATTAAATTTGCCCGATTTAGATTTAAAAGATAAATCCTTGCGCGTGCAATCAGGAAAAGGCGGTAAAGCACGCATTTTACCGATTGGCAGCAAAGCGGTAGAGGCAATTGAGAATTGGTTTAAACATCGCCAGCCCAATAATGAAAAAGAGCTTGCTGTTTTTTTGTCTAAAAAAGGCGGTCGAATTAGTCGCCGCGCGGTGCAATTACGACTTGAACAATGGTGTATTAAAAAAGGAATTTCGCAGCATGTTCACCCGCACATGTTTCGTCATTCTTTTGCTAGCCATTTGTTGCAATCGAGCCAAGATTTACGCGCCGTACAAGAATTACTCGGACACAGCAACATCGCCACAACACAAATTTATACCCATTTAGATTTTGAACATTTAGCCAAGGTCTACGACAACGCGCATCCAAGAGCGAAAAAAAAGCCTGTGTAGCCGCGCAAAAAGCATCAAAAACCTGCTACTATGCGCCACAATTTTAGATTTCAATACGCAAATATATTTCCTTAAAAGGTTCAAATTATGGCGGCAAGCGACAAAATATCAGACATCAAATCAAAAGGTACGACATGGATACTGAGCGTTTTAGGCGCGACGGTTCTTTTTGTGTTGTTTGTACTCGCACAGTGGTGGGGCGCAGAACCCAAACAATTTAACATTTTAGAATCTGCCATTGCTCAAGCAGGACTCACGCCAGAAATACCGCCTGAAGGTGAAAGTGTTCAAGACGGTGAGCATGGAGGATCGGCAGATCCTCAAAGCTATGAAAATTTAGCTAAAAATTTGCCGATTGGTTACACCTATGCGAATACGCTCGCTCATATTGCAAACACGTTGTTGCATAAAAGCGGTGGCTATATCACCAATGACGTTGCACCGCCTGGTGTTTTAATCGATAACATTTCAAGTTGGGAAATGGGCGCATTGGTAATGCTGCGTGATGCGTCAACCGCGTTGCGTAACCACTTTTCACGCGATCAATCACAATCGGGTGAAGATCCTGATTTAGCGATTGCTGAACCGTATTTTTACTACGAACCTAATTCTTGGGCGTTACCTGCAACCGAAGCCGAATATGAAAAAGGGATTGAAGCGTTGCACAAATACATGGGGCGTTTAAACGATCCTGGTGCAGGCAAAAAAGCGCAATTTTATTCGCGTGCGGATAATTTGTGGCAATACACCGAGGTTGTGATTAAACGGTTAGGCGATTTATCAACGCGTTTAAGTTCAAATGCGGGTGGCAGTAACTTTGCACCAGGTTTGACAGAATTAGAACTCGAAGAAGCTAGCGGCAAAATCAATGCAAAAGTTGGCTGGATGGAAATCGATAACGTGTTTTACGAAGCGCGTGGTGCGAGTTGGGCGTTGCTTCATATTTTGCGAGCCATTAAACACGATTTTCACGATATTTTGCTTGATAAACGAGCGATGCGTACGGTTGATATTATGATTCGTGAACTTGAAAACAGTTTAACGCCAACCATGAGTCCAATGGTTTTAGACGGTAATGGTTACGGTTTATTTGCTAACTATTCGCTTGCAATGGCGAACTATATCGCTCGTGCAAACGCAGCGGCTCTTGATTTACGCGATATTATGAACAGAGGTTAATTTGATGGAAGAGCAAATCAATGAACGATTATCACAGGTGCAAATTTGGAAACGCATTTTTTTAATGCTGCTTTTTTCCGTTATTCTTACTATCGTGCGCTGGTTAATGTGGGCAGTAATTTTACTGCAACTGTTTTTCGTTCTAGTGTCTGGAGAGAAAAATCGTAACATTTTGAGTTTTGGACGCGGACTTGCCGTTTACGATTACCATTTACTCTTGTATTTAACATTTGCAACAGACGCTCTGCCATTTCCTTTTTCACCTTGGAATATGCAAGCAAAATTACAACTTCCAGACGAAAACTAATTTTTGTCGTTCACAAAAAAGCCCTAAAGCTACTTGAAGTTTTAGGGCTTTTTTTCACTATTTTAGATTTTAAAATTATGCCTTTATTAAGATTATCAAACGTTTCAATTGCCTTCGGTACACACGCATTGCTCAAACATGCAGATTTTCAACTCGACGCGGGAGAACGTGTCGGATTACTCGGTCGCAACGGTGAAGGCAAATCGACGTTGATGAAAATTATCGCTAACGATATTCACGCCGATGAGGGTGAAATTTGGCGACAACCTGAATTGCGTCTCGCGTGGCTCGCGCAAAATCCCGATTTACCCGATGACGCGACCATTTACGATGCCGTTGCAAGTGGGTTAGGGGATTTAGGCGAAATTATTGCCCGTTATCATGATTTGTCTGTGACGATGGATTATGAAGATGAAAAAGCCTTAAACGAACTTGGCAATTTGCAGCATGAACTCGAAGCGCGTAACGGTTGGGCATTTCAACAACGTGTTGAAACGACGTTGAGCAAATTAAATTTACCGCCCGAATTGAAAATCAAAGGTTTGTCGGGTGGTTGGAAACGACGTGTGGATTTAGCGCGTGCGCTCGTGATTGAACCTGAAGTGTTGTTGCTCGACGAACCGACCAACCATCTCGATTTTGAAAGCATTGCATGGCTCGAAGAACAAGTTTTAGCGTTTCAAGGTGCGGTGTTATTTGTGACACATGACAGGGCGTTTTTGCAAAAATTAGCAACGCGAATTGTGGATTTAGACCGTGGAAATTTGGTTTCGTGGCAAGGCACTTACGACGATTATTTAACCCGCAAAGCTGCTGCACTCGAAGATGAAGCAAATCAAAATGCCGAATTTGATAAAAAACTCGCTGATGAAGAAGCGTGGATTCGTCAAGGTGTAAAAGCGCGTCGCACGCGAAATGAAGGACGTGTTAGAGCGTTAGAACGTTTGCGAGCGGAACGTTCAGAACGTCGAAACACGCAAGGTACGGCAAAAATGGGCTTGGATTCAGGTGAAAAATCAGGCAAAAAAGTGATTGAAGTGACCAATTTAGGCTTCACTTATGGCGAGCGAACGATTATTAAAAATTTCTCAACGCTGATTCAACGAGGCGACAAAATCGGTTTAATCGGTGCGAATGGTGCAGGGAAATCGACGTTATTAAAATTATTACTTCAACAACTCGAACCCACCAGCGGCTTGATTGAACAAGGTACAAAACTTGAAATTGCGTATTTTGACCAATTGCGCGACCAATTAGATCCAGAAATGACGGTTGTCGATACGATTGCACACGGTAATGATTTTGTTGATATTCGCGGACAACAACGGCACGTTATTTCGTATTTGGGTGATTTTTTATTTGCTCCCGCGCGTGCGCGTTCGCCTGTAAAAAGTTTATCTGGTGGTGAAAAAAATCGTTTATTGCTAGCGCGTTTGTTCACCAAACCCGCGAACTTAATCGTCATGGACGAACCAACCAACGATTTAGATTTAGAAACGCTTGAATTATTGGAAGCAAAACTCGTTGAATTTGACGGCACACTTTTATTGGTCAGTCATGACCGCGCATTTTTAGATAACGTGGTGACAAACGTTTTTGCTTTGGATGGAACGGGAAATGTAGAAGAATTTTTCGGCGGTTACAGCGATTGGTTGGAATATCACAATTCGTTGAAAGCAGATGCGGCGGCAATTAAAAAAGCCGCTCCGAAAGTTGAAAAACTCGCGCCTGTTTCAAATTCAACTACACCGAAAAAGAAAAAACTGTCTTTTAAAGAACAGCAAGAATTCGACAACTTGCCGCAACTAATTGAAGAACTCGAAGCCAAACACGTTGAAATTACCGCAAAAGTGAATGAACCCAGTTTTTATAAACAAGAACAAGCGGCAATCAATTTGGTTTTAGCGGAATTGAAAAATTTGGATGATGAATTGCTAAAAAGCTATGCACGCTGGGAAGAATTAGAAGAAATCATGGCTTGAGCCTTGCAACGTGGCGCGAAGTCGCTTATTCTTTGCGCCCCTTCGAGCAGTAATCAAATAATTGGAGAGTTGGCTGAGTGGTCGAAAGCGCACGCCTGGAAAGTGTGTGTACGGCAACGTACCGAGGGTTCGAATCCCTCACTCTCCGCCAAACAAGTGTCTTACAAGGTGCAAAGAAGTCCAAGAACCCGCAAGTTTTATAACTTAGCGGGTTTTTTATTGACGGATAAACAGGTGAAAAACTATGAGTGAAACTTTACAAAGACAATTAGATCGATTTGCAACCAATTTCCGCAAGCAAGCAGACTATGACTATATTTCAGCGCGTGCCAATTTTCGTATGGGATTACGTCAACAGTTTCTTTGGGCTGGATTACAAGCTGTCGAAAAATACTTGAAAGCAATTCTGCTTTTCAATGGCAAAAGTGCCAGATTTCCTAATTTTCCACCTACAAAGGAAAAGACTGAGAAGGGTATGGGACATGATTTGGAAGCACTTAATGCTGCGGTACATCAAATAAGCCATCTAAATTATTCTATTGAAGAATGTAATCTGAAATTCTTGTCTTACCTATCAAAACAAGGTGAAAATCGATATTTGAGTATTGATGCTTACAACACCATGAGTGCAATTCATGATTTAGATAATTTGGTTTGGGATATACGACGTTATTGTCAATACACTCAAAATCATTTTGATGGACTACGCGAGGCTCAAATTTCAGAAATTAACCGTGATTTTTACAAACAAAATAAGCATAAGTTTCGCATACATCACGATGGTGAATTGGAAGAAATAATTACAAAGGGAAAACCAAGTGATTTGAAAAAAAGAGAGGCTTTGTTATGGGCAAATCTTTGTTATGGGACTAAAAAGTGTAAAACTGTCACGCACAACACTTTTAGTTCAATCGAACCAGGACTGCAATGGACAACAGAAATTGATGATTATGTTTTTGTTTCTAAAGTTCATAGACAGCTGACATGCGTTGAATGAAAGCAATTACGCAGATTTGTTTATAACAGAGCGCAACATCTACCAGAACGCCGAAAAATGATGCAATCGTGGGCGGATTATTTGGATAGTTTGAAAATGGGCGGCGTGATTATTCCATTTAGCAAGGCGGCTTAGTGCTGAGTTTGAAATCACAGCAATAACACAATTTGAACATTAACCAACAGGATTAACCAACATGAGCGCAATACCGTTCGATACTTACACGTTTTACGACGAATTAGTCAAAAGTGGTTTGGCTGAAAAAACAGCCGATGCACTTACAAAAGCCGTCACGAAAATTGAACAGGCGAAAATTGATGAATTAGCTACCAAGCGCGACATAAAAGAATTAGAGGTAAAGATTGCAGAAACTAAAGCCGATTTATCACGCCTTATTTTGTCTGTTGGTGTGGGTATGGGATTAGCTCAATTGTTGGCTATTTTTATGATTTTTATGCGCGTTGCTGAAAAGTTTTAAATGATTTAATCGGGATTTAACACCCCCGAAAACCCCAATAACTAAGCCTAGCCCGACGGGGCGATAAGTCGGATATGCCTTAACCGATTGGCTTAGTTTCTTTTTTAAGGCTTGAACACTCAGGCGGTGGAATGAGTATAGATTTTTGGCATTTTTGTGATGAATTGACGGTGATTCAAGCAATTTTGTTAGCTTTAGGAATAGACCAGACAAAAGAACAAGAGGGAATTTTGACCTTCAGACCAGGGTAGTGCTAAACAAGTAATGCAATGAAAAATACCAATAAAATCAGTTAATCTATGCGCTTAAGAAATGAGAGTGCAGGAAGATGATACGAGAATGTTGTCCAATTTGTGGAAGTGAAAAATACAAAAAGAACGGTCATATTCGCAATGGAAAACAAAATTATCGATTTCCATATCGGCGGTCGAGGCAAAGAAGATGCAGACAAACTGTGGCAAAAAATTCCTGACATCTACCGTGAAAAAGCCTATTTCTTCACTGACTATTGGAGTGCTTATGTTTGCGTTTTACCAGAAGGTAGACATTCGCTGCGAGTAAATAAACTGGTCTGAGCAATCATATTGAGCGTTTCAATTGTACTATGCGACAACGTGTTTCAAGGCTGGTGCGATCTTCGTTGTCTTTTTCGAAGAAATTTGAAAATCATATCGCTGCTATTAAATACTTCCCTTTCCACTATAACTTATCTAAGACAGCATTACTTGTTTAGCACTACCTAACAACGTTCTTTAACGAAACCCCCATTACGCTTGATAACGTTATAATGCCCAATCGCATTTAATTACAAAATAATCAAAATGGCATCATTTGAGCAAGCGTTTAAAAACATCGACGACATCCTGTGGAAAGAAGCAGGCTGTACAACTGAACTGGATTACACCGAGCAAACTTCATGGTTGCTATTTCTGAAATATCTCGACGGATTAGAACAAGACAAAGCCGACGAAGCGGCATTAGAAGGCAAACCGTATAACTTCATTCTCGATGAACCGTATCGCTGGGAAAGTTGGGCTGCACCCAAAGACGAAAACGGTAACATCGACCACAACAAAGCCTTAGTCGGTGACGATTTACGCGATTTTGTAGACCGCAAATTATTTCCCTATTTGCACGACTTCAAACAAAAAGCCGATAACGCCAACACCATCGAATACAAAATTGGGCAAATTTTCGGCGAAATCAAAAACAAAATTCACAGCGGCTACAATTTACGCGGAATCATTGACCACATCGACGAGCTGCGTTTTCGTTCGCAGACTGAAAAGCACGAACTTTCCCACCTGTACGAAGCCAAAATTAGAAACATGGGCAACGCGGGGCGAAATGGCGGTGAGTATTACACGCCACGTCCGCTCATTCGCGCCATGATTCAAGTCATTAAACCGCGTATCGGTGAAACGATTTACGACGGAGCAGTCGGTTCAGCAGGCTTTTTGTGTGAAACGTTCGACTATCTCAAAGCACAACCGAATCTCACCACCAATGATTTAAAAACCCTGCAAGAGCGCACGTTTTATGGCAAAGAGAAAAAGTCACTAGCTTACGTTATCGCCATTATGAATATGATTCTGCACGGGATTGAAACGCCGAACATCGTTCACACCAACACGTTGACGGAAAACCTCGCCGACGTTCAAGACAAAGACCGTTTCGATGTCGTGCTTGCCAATCCGCCGTTTGGTGGCAAAGAACGCAAAGAAGTGCAACAAAATTTCACCATCAAAACAGGTGAAACCGCGTTTTTGTTTCTGCAACACTTTATCAAAATGCTCAAAGCGGGCGGACGTGCTGGCATCGTCATTAAAAACACCTTTCTTTCAAATACCGATAACGCCTCCGTCAGTTTGCGAAAATTACTGCTCGAAAGCTGTAATCTGCACACCGTTTTAGATTGTCCGTCTGGCACATTTCAAGGCGCAGGCGTGAAAACCGTTGTGCTATTTTTTGAAAAAGGCGCACCGACGCAACACGTTTGGTTTTATCAGCTCGACGTTGGGCGCAATATGGGCAAAACCAATCCGCTCAATGATGCTGACCTTGTGGATTTCATCGCGTTGCAAAAAAACTTTGCCGATTCACCGAAAAGCTGGCGCGTGGATGTTGCCGATATTGACAAAACCACGTTTGATTTGTCGGTGAAAAATCCCAACGGTGGCGAAGAAATTATCCATCGTAGTCCGCTTGAAATCATGGACGAAATCGCGGCTTTAGATGCTGAAAGCGCAGAAGTATTAACGAAAATTCGAAGATTGTTATGAAAATTGATTATTCTAAACTTACTAAGAATAAATCCGTTCGCCCTGAGCTTGTCGAAGGGTGTTGTGGTTCGACAGGCTCACCACGAACGGGAACAAATTCACCACGAATGACGGGAACAAGCTCATCACGAACGGGAACAAATTCACCACGAACGAATTTTAGAACGGAGAAATAAATAATGGCTTTTTGGGTTTATATTTTACGTTGTGCCGATAATAGTTATTACACGGGACATACTGACAATCTTGAAAATCGTATTTATCAGCATAATTTAGGCGCGATTCCTAGTTGCTACACTTTTAAACGTCGCCCGCTTCAAGTCGTTTTTTCGCAAGATTTTCCAACTCGTGAGCAAGCCCTAGCTTCTGAGCAACAAATTAAAGGCTGGAGTCGCAAAAAGAAAGAAGCCATGATGCGTGGTGATTGGGCTGAAGTTTCCAGACTTGCAAAATCAAAAAACGTTCGCCCTGAGCCTGTCAAAGTGGGTGAGCAATCAAATCCCATTCGTGATGAGCTTAAATCTGCCGTTCGTGGTGAATTTAACCCCATTCGTGGTGAACTTAAATCCGCCGTTCGTGATGAGCTTAAATCCGCCGTTCATGGTGAATTTAACTCCGTTTGTGGTGAACTTAAATCCGCCGTTCGTGGTGAGCTTGTTTCCGTTCGTGGTGAGCTTGTCGAACCACAATACCCTTCGACAAGCTCAGGGCGAACGGATTCTTAAAGAATTTTGAAGGAAAATCATGACAGACATTCGCTGGAAACAACAGTTTAATAATTATCTCAAAGCCTTTCAAATGCTCATTGAAGCCGTCGAACTCGCTCAAACTCGTGAATTATCAAAACTAGAACAACAAGGCTTAATTCAAGGTTTTGAATTTACCCATGAATTAGCGTGGAATGTTTTAAAAGATTATTTAGAACATAAAGGCTTTGTCAATTTGATTGGTTCACGCGATGCCACGCGCACCGCTTTCAAAAATGGTTTGATTGAAAACGGTGAGGTATGGATGGAAATGATTAAAGCCAGAAATCAAACTTCGCACACTTACAATCCCGAACTGGCTGACGATGTAGCAGATGATATTTTAAATGTGTTTTATCCCGAGTTTGAAAAGTTGGCGCAAAAATTCACCGAACTGAGCGAACAGGATGACGCATGAATCACGGATTAAGTGAAAAAACCGTTAACAAAATTTTCAGCGTTTTTGAACGTTTCCCAGAAGTTGAAAAAGCCGTGTTGTATGGCTCACGGGCAAAAGGGAATTTCAAAACAGGTTCAGATATTGATTTAACGCTTTATGGTGAGAAATTATCGGCGCGTTTGCTCGGTGATATTGCAGAGGCGTTAGATGATTTGTTGTTGCCTTACACAATCGACCTTTCGATTTTTGATGACTTAAATCATGCAAAATTGCGCGAACATATTGAGCGCGTGGGTGTGGTGTTTTATGAAAAGAAAAATCAAAACATGAAAGCAGGCTGGGAAATTAAAAAACTTCGTGATGTTTGTTTGTTGATAAATGGCAGAGCTTATAACAAACCAGAATTACTGCCTGAAGGTAAATATCCAGTGCTTCGAGTTGGGAATTTATTTACCAATAATCACTGGTACTATTCAGACATGGAGCTTGATGAGGATAAATACTGTGAAAATGGGGATTTGCTTTATGCTTGGTCTGCATCATTTTCACCATTTATTTGGGATGGCGAAAAAGCAATTTTTCATTACCATATTTGGAAAGTTCAACCAAATTCAGAAGTTATTGATAAAAAATTTCTCTATATGTGGTTTTTTTGGGATGTAGAGCAAATCAAACAAGACCATGGAACTGGCACGACCATGATTCACGTCAGTAAAGGTTCTATGGAAGAACGTGAAATATCTTTACCTCCACTCCCTGAACAAAAACGCCTCGTCACCCTTCTCGACGAAGCCTTTGAAAGCATCGCCACCGCAAAAGCCAACGCCCAGCAAAATCTAAAAAATGCACGCGCTTTGTTTGAAAGTCATTTGAATGAGGTTTTTACGAAACGGGGCGAAGGTTGGGAGGAGAAAACTTTAGGTGAAGTTTGTGAGCTTCTTAACGGTTTTGCATTCAAGAGCAGTGACGTTGTACAAGAATCAGAAACTCAATTAGTACGAATGGGAAATCTCTACGGAAACAAACTTAACCTTGAACGCAGTCCAGTTTTTTATCCTGACAATTTCGCCGAAGATTACCAAAAATACACGTTAAATGAAGGTGATTTAATTATGTCATTAACGGGAACGACTGGAAAAGAAGACTACGGCTACACAGTTAAAATCCCCGAATGCAATTACGCGCTATTGATGAATCAGCGAATCGCAAAATTTGACCAAATTAAAGAAAATTTAGTTAATCGAGATTATTTAGAGCATTACTTACGCTCTAGGGTTTTTCTTGATGTTTTGTATTCAACTGCCAATGGAACACGGCAAGCAAATTTATCTAGTGTCGTGATAAAAACGCTGCCAATTCCTCTTTGCTCGATTTCTGAACAAAAAGAAATTGCTTCATCTTTGGAATCACTAGCAGAAGAAACCCAACGCCTCGAATCCCTTTATTCGCGCAAGATTGCCGCCCTCGATGAACTGAAAAAAGCGTTGTTGCATCGGGCGTTAGTGGGGAGTTATAAAAATGAACGAAGCCGAAACCAGAGCCGAACACATTGACCCCGCATTAAAAGCCGCAGGCTGGGGCGTGGTTCAACACAGCCGCATTCGCCGTGAATATCCGATTACGCTCGGACGTTTAGAAGGCGGTGGCAAACGTGGTAAATCATTAAGCGCAGATTATGTACTAGAATATCGAAACACGAAACTGGCGGTTGTTGAAGCCAAAGCGTGGAAATATCCGCTCACCGAAGGCGTAGCACAGGCGAAAGATTACGCGGGGAAATTAACGGTGCGTTTTACTTATTCGACTAACGGGCAAGGCATTTACGCAATCGATATGCTCACAGGCAAAGAAGGGGAATTATCAAACTATCCAACACCTGAAGAATTATGGAATGCGACATTTGCAATTCAAAACGCATGGCGCGACCGTTTTGCCGCGATTCCGTTTGAAGACAGAGGCGGTTATTTTAAAGGGCGTTATTATCAAGATATTGCCATCGAGCGGATATTAGATGCCATTTCAAACGGTAAAAGCCGTATTTTAGTAACGCTTGCAACGGGAACAGGAAAAACGTTTATCGCGTTTCAACTGGCGTGGAAGTTGTTTCAGAGCCGCTGGAACTTAACCGATTGGCAAAATGAATCAGAACCCACACGCCGCCCACGCATTTTATTTTTGGCTGACCGCAACATCTTAGCCAATCAAGCCTACAACGCTTTTTCAGCTTTTCCTGATGATGCACTAGTACGCATTGAACCTAGTGAAATCAATAGAAGAGGTCGAGTACCGACAAACGGCAGTTTGTTTTTCACCATCTTTCAATCATTCATGAGCGGCAATACCCTTCGACAAGCTCAGGGTGAACGGGTATCAGATACCGTTCGTGGTGAGCTTGTTGTCCCATTTTTCGGTATCAATCCAGCTTGTGTATCAGATACCGTTCGTGGTGAGCTTGTCGTCCCATTCTTCGGTATCAATCCAGCTTGTGTATCAGATACCGTTCGTGGTGAGCTTGTCGTCCCATTCTTCGGTATCAATCCAGCTTGTGTATCAAATACAGTTCGTGGTGAGCTTGTCGAACCACAAAACACGGCTAACTTTGGCGAATATCCCGCCGACTTTTTCGACATTATCATCATTGATGAATGTCATCGTGGTGGCGCGAATGATGAAGGGAACTGGCGTAAAATTTTAGAGTATTTCAAACCTGCGGTGCAATTGGGTTTAACCGCGACACCGAAACGCAAAGATAACGTCGATACTTATGCTTATTTTGGCGAACCTGTGTTTACTTATTCGCTCAAAGACGGCATCAACGATGGGTTTTTAACCCCGTTCCGAATAAAGCAAATCGATACCTCGCTCGATGAATATGTTTATACACCTGACGACACAGTGATTGAAGGTGAAATCGAAGCAGGCAAAGTCTACGAAGAAAAGGACTTTAACCGCAGCATCGAAATTGTTGAACGTGAGCGCACTCGTGTTGAATTGTTTCTGTCACAAATCAATCAGCAAGAAAAAACGTTAGTGTTTTGTGCTAATCAAGGTCACGCCCTGTTGATTCGTGACTTAATCAATCAACTGTCAACAAGCGATAATCCAAACTATTGTCATCATGTTACTGCCAATGATGGCGCGTTAGGTGAACAATATCTGCGTGATTTTCAAGACAACGAAAAAACCATCCCGACTATTCTGACGACTTCGCAAAAGCTATCGACAGGCGTTGATGCGCGTAATGTGAGAAACATTGTGTTGATGCGCCCTGTGAATTCGATGATTGAATTTAAACAAATCATCGGACGCGGCACACGACTTTATGACGGCAAAGCGTATTTCACTGTTTATGATTTTGTCGGCGCACATCATCATTTTCAAGACCCCGAATGGGACGGTGAACCGCAACAGCCTGACGCTTGCAAAAAATGTGATCAATATCCTTGCGAATGTGAAAAGCAATCGCCCAAGCCTTGCAAAATATGCGGACAATCGCCTTGTGAATGCGAAAAACAGCCATGTGAAAAATGCGAGCAGTTGCCGTGTGTCTGCGTTAAAAAAACAAAAGTAATACTCGCCGATGGTAAAGCGCGAAATGTTCAAACCAGCATTGCCACAACCTTTTGGCATCCTGACGGCACGCCAATGACAGGGCAACAATTTATGGAGGAACTATTCGGTAAATTGCCCGAGTTTTTCAAAAATGAAGATGAACTACGTCAATTATGGAGTGAACCCAACACGCGCCAAAAATTACTCGAAGGGTTAGCCGAAAAAGGATTTGGTAACGCGCAGTTGCTCGAAATGCAAAAGATTATTGAGGCTGAAAACAGTGATTTGTTTGATGTATTAGCTCACGTTGCGTATGCCTTGCCGACATTGACCCGTGAAGAACGCGCCACCAAAGCCAAAATTATTTTAAGTACGCATTTCAATCCTAAACAAACCGTGTTTTTAGATTTTGTGTTGTCGCACTATGTCAGCATTGGTGTAGAAGAATTAGAAACATCAAAACTCAAATCACTCGTACAATTAAAATATGGTTCGATAGCTGATGCGAAAGCTGATTTGGGTGAACCTGTTGAAATTAGTGGTGTGTTTAATGGTTTTCAGCGGTTTTTGTATGGATGATCGGCGAGCGGTTTGACTAAAAACTACAACGCTAGAACAAATTTATCAAAGAATTAAAAATGTTAAAAATTAAACGAGTTAAAGTGTGATTTTTCTACAAACGAGCAAGGCAAACGTGAATGCAACAGATTGAGAGATGTTGCATTACCACCTGCCACAATAGAAAACACAGTGTTGATAACCGTTTCACGAAAAATAGCGAAGTCATTGCCACAGTAAAGTGATAGGTGTGGCAAAGTTAAAATCTACAAATCATAGCCTTTGAATTTCCACACTTTCCACAGTAAGAAATTCAGTGTTGATAGTGGTTTCACGGGAAATTTACCACGAATTACCACAGTGAAATGCGCTGGTGTGGTAATTCGTTTATGTCACAACAAATAGCAGATATGGCGCGTGTTAAAGCCGATTTTGTCACAACAACGATTGTCACAAACATGATGACCGCTTGACGCAAGGGCAGAAAGCACTTCTGGCGACAGGTGATTGATTTCTTTATTCGGTACTTCGTACTTGCCCATTTTTCAGATTGTTAACAGGACTTCTTCAAATGCCCAATCTTGGAATCTTTTAGCTGATTCAAGCGTTGAACCAAAGATAAGACGATAAAGATTTGGCTCGCCTAGTACACGGACTGGTTGCATACGATTCATGCTATCTACGATGGGGCAACTAACAAAATTGGCGTACCATCGCAATGGTCGTTAATTGTGTCATTAGGTCTGACATAACCCAAAGCCTTTGCAACATCCTTCGCCACAAACCAAACCTCCCCTAATTCATCAACAACGGTTCTGACATTGTGATTTTCAAAGTTGAATACGGATACAGCGGAACAGAATTGAAACAGTGAAAGCTAGATGCAAGGCTGGTGGCTTGATGAGTTGGAACGGAAAAATGACGACAGAACAGCTCCGAAATTTACATTAGACGAACCAAAAACGTTCATTCCATCGCCGCAAAACACAGCCGACAAGTCACTTCCGCCTTCAAATACGGAGCAGTTATTGGCTTCAAAGCGCGGGCGCAGTCAGAAGGAGTCCAATTCTCCAGCGAGGCACTTCCCAAATTCAACTCACGGCGAAATGGCAAAAAAAAACAATCTACGATAACAATGCAACGCAAGGAGAATTTATGAAACAACTATTTTGTGTCTTGTGCCTAATTGGCACGACGACAGTAGTCTATGCTGAAAACGATTTTATGATTAAGTTGATGGAAGAACGCTTTAAAAATGCGGACAAAAACAGCGACAATCAAATCACGTTAGAAGAAGCTGAAAATGGAATGCCGCGCGTGGCAGCGCATTTTGACGTAATAGATGTTGATAAAAATGGTTACGCAAGCCTTGAGGAAATTAAGGCGGCTATGGCTAAACTCTGACGGCGTGGCGCGGGTATGTGAATTTTTACCCGCGCATGATTCTATTTTTGATAAAACCGTTTTCCGCAACCGCGTGTTTCGTATTGCCCATATCGTGCCACAATCGGTGCAATTCGATTGCCTCTTAAATGCGCGTTCTGGTGCGTGTGAAATGAATTTGATTCTGTTTGACATTGCACTAACTTCGGATTTTGCGTGTATTTCGCGCGGATAAATAATTGACGAATGGATGTTTTTATTAAAGTTCATTTTTCAAAATAGCTTTAACGATTTATTGGTGCGTGATTCATCATCAAGATTCGAGAATGTTTTATTTTCAATTTGAGAAAAAAGAGGGCAGCATCGCACTGGTGACGGTATCTTTAAAAAATAGATTTTAAAAATCCAGATAATTAAAGGCTTTCAGTGAATCGTTCGATTGCCTAGCTACTGAAAAACTACCGCACAGAGATGTACAATTTTGAGGATCTTATAACGGAAACAGTCAATGACTAAAAAAACACACTGGGAAACAGTTTATCAAACCAAATCGCCAGACGAAGTGAGCTGGTATCAACCGACACCAACGTTATCAATCGAGTTAATTACTTCATGTTTATCGTCAAAAGAGGCTGAAATTATTGACGTTGGCGGCGGTGCGTCGACGTTTGTCGATACACTTTTAGAAAAAGGTTACAGGCATTTAACTGTGCTGGACTTATCAGCAACAGCTCTTGAGCAATCAAAACAACGTTTGGTAAACAAAGCCGATTCGGTTGCATGGTATGTTGACGATATTACCGAATTTAAAGCACCAAAACGTTACGATGTTTGGCACGATAGAGCTGTGTTCCATTTTCTCACCGATAAGCATGAGTGCGAAAAGTACAAAGCCGTTTTAAATAAATCGGTTAAATCGGGTGGTCACGTTATTGTGGCGGCGTTCGCAATCGGTGGTGCGACAAAATGCAGTGGCTTAGATGTTGAGCAATACGATGCCCAAAAGTTAGAAAGCGAATTAGGTGAAAATTTCACGCTTATTGAGCAACGCAATGAAAATCACATAACACCATTAGGTAATTCTCAGTTATTTGGCTATTACCTGTTTCGGAAAAAATGATACGTTGATTTGCCTACAAAACCGTTAGTGCCAATCGTTATTTCAAAAATCGGCAACTACGAAGTTAATTCTATGTCGGCGCGGGACTTGTATTTGGATTTAGGGTTGTCAAAAGGTGATGGGGCTAACGGGCGGATTACTTCAACGTTAGCGGTCTTTTGCTTCTTCGATAGCACGCTCATTAAAACGATTAACAACGGCTTTGTAACATTTTTCGAAAGATTCAATGACCTTGTCGTCAGTGACATTATCACCATGACTTTTATCGAGAGTAGCAATCGTTAATTCAAGTGATATTTTCATCAATTCAATACGCGTTTTCTTCTTCATTTTTGTTACTCAAAATTAGAATGACAAAAATGCTAAGTGTTTTGCATGACAACTATGTGACTTTAGAGATGCCGCATATTTTGATGTGATTGAAATTGACGAGAATGGTTATGAAATTAAGACAGCTGTGGCTAAACTCTAAAGTGTGGCGCGGGTATTCCAACATAGTCACGACACTATTCGCCAATTTCCCCGCGCTAAAAATCGGCAAGATTGTTATCGGAGCATTATCGGTATTTCCGAATAATTATTTAAAAATTGTGAAGTACGTCACAAAAAGAGTCAGTATTGAAAGTTTAGCTTGCTCATTGATAAAACCGTTGTTCATAAGGCAATGGCAACCGCGTGTTTCGTGTTGCCCATACCGTGCCACAATCGGTGCAATTCGATTGCCTCTTAAAGGCGCGTTCAGGCGCGTGTGAAATCACTTTTATTTTGTTTGATTTGCACGCAGGACACATTGCGCTAACTTCGGATTTCAAGCGTATTTCGCGTGGGTAAATAATTGATGAATGGATGTTTTTATTAAGGTTCATTTTTCAAAATAGCTTTAACGATTTATTGGTGCGTGATTTATCGTCAAGAATTCAGAATGCTTTATTTTCTAATTTGAATAAAAAAGAGGGTAGCACTGCATTTG
>JAQTOT010000176.1 GCA_028713145.1 Methylococcales bacterium | reverse complement strand
GCGAAACATTGCCAATTGCATTGGAGAATGTGATTGTTTCATCGTGATTTGCTGCAAGACTTAACGTCGCTAAATTTCCTGTTGCAGAATTGATTACCACATTGCCTTGCTCTGAAACAACTGAAGATGAATCAAAATTCACGCCTTTTAGCGTTACAGATTCAACGGCTGAATCAATTTTAATGCCGCTGACATTTTGAGCTATCGTCACAGATTCAAAACCAGAATTACCGTGAATGCTCAAATCATTCGTTTTTACCGTGTAAGAAAGTCCTGCGCCTAAATTTACGTCCGAACCTGAAACCGTTGTAACTGGCACGGCTTTTTTGCGTGAAAACGGATTAAAAAAGGAATTGAAACCAAAAGGATTGAAGTCAAACGCAGAATTAAAATTCGATAATGAGTTAAATAATGAATCAAAATCGTAGTACATAAGAAACCTCACATAAAAATTTTAAATGTCATAATTGTTAAAAACACCTCTATTATTCAGAGGCTCATTTTTCACATTAGCGAAAAGTATTCCAGTTTATTGCTTTTTCATATCAATTTGATTTTTAAGTAATTTTTATATTGATAGCTGAAAATTAGAATGCAAAAGTGGGTGAAATGAACCGAACTTTTAGTTGATTTCACCCATACATCTATTGAAAACGATTTACTAAATGACAGCACCAACTTTTGTCGCTTCAGGTACTTCAACCAAGCCACCTGTTTTTACGTCATAAATGTAACCATAAACAGGAATATCAGACGGTACGAGTGGATGATTTTTAATGCGAATGACATCTTCCACAACGCTTTGCGCTAAATCACTAATGGTTAGCCACGCAATGTGCTTCCCTTCATGTGAACCGCCACCTTCACAGCAATCATGCCAGCCACTTGCGTCAACGGAAGCTGTTTTTAAACTACTTGCAAGTAAATCACGCATAATTTCATCGGTAAACGTTTGCATCCCACAATCAGTGTGATGAATCACAAACCATTCTTTTGTACCAAGAAGTTTGTACGAAATGACTAGCGAGCGAATCGCATCGTCACTTGCTCTGCCGCCAGCGTTACGAATAACGTGCGCGTCACCTTCGCTCAAACCTGCATATTTTGCAGGATCTAAACGTGCATCCATACACGTTAAAATCGCAAATTTTCGTGCAGGTGGCATCGCTAAATCTGCTTTATCAAATCCCGCCACATAATCGCGATTCGCAAGTAATACTTCATTTAAAATTTTTGACATAACACACCTCATTATTTAGTTAAGTTTAAGTTATAAACGCTTATGCACTTTCTTTATGAATGCTTCGAAGCGAGCTATAGTGTAACAGGCATACACAAGTTATAAAAATTCACGCAATTTCAATCAATCGCATAATCTACGATATACTAGCAGCAAGCGACGGGCATTAAGTCCGAAGCATTTATTGAATTTTCTCAACCTTTTGAGCATAAAGAACATGGCTGATTTTATTATTGGACGACAACAAATTCTGGATCGTAATTTAAACATTTTTGCTTATGAGTTGTTGTTTCGTGGGCAGAGTCTTGATTTAAATGATAGAGAAGAGGCAACGCAAGCGACGAATCAGATTATCACTGATGCGATTATTGAAATGGGCATCAATAATATCGTTGACGAACATCGCGCGTTTATCAATTTCACAACGCAAAACATTTTAGAAAAAACACCGTTATCTTTGCCAAAAGATAGAATCGTTATCGAAGTGTTAGAAAACGTAAAAATCGATTTGCGGGTTATCAATAATTTGCGCGAAATGTCACAACAAGGCTATTTAATTGCCTTGGATGATTTTGTTTTCACTGAAGAATGGAAACCGCTTGTTGAATTTGCCGACATCATCAAATTAGACGTTTTAGAAATGGGTGAAGCAAAAGTGCGTGATGTAATTGCTCAACTCGCACCGTATAAATTGAAACTGTTAGCCGAAAAAGTTGAAACGCATCACGAATACGAGTATTTGCGTGAATTGGGCTGTGAGTATTTCCAAGGCTTCTTTTTCAGCAAACCTAATTTAGTGGCTGGCAAACGCATGGGCGTAAATCAGCTTGCCGCAGTGCGTCTTTTGACAACCATTAACAGCCCGAATGTTGAATTTGATGCCTTGGCGAAAGTGATTTCTGAAGATGTTGGCTTGAGTTATAAATTATTGCATTACATTAACTCGGCATTTTTCTCAATTCCAACCAAAATTCAATCTATCAATCAAGCAATTGCTTATTTGGGCATGACCGAATTGAAACGCTGGATTAACATTTTGATGCTTTCATCTCTTTCTGATAAACCGATGGTGGTGATGCAAAACGCGCTGATTCGTGGAAAAATGTGCGAATTACTGGCTAAATTAGTTGGGCAGAAAACGGAAAATTTCTTTTTAATCGGAATGCTTTCCTCACTCGATAGTATTTTAGACATTTCAATCGAAGAAGCCTTAGAGCAATTGCCGCTTGAAGAAGATATTAGTGGTGCAATTTTAGAACGCAAAGGGTTAGGCGGAGAAGCGTTAAACTGCGTTTTAGGTTATGAACGTTGGGAAACAGGTGCAATCACCTTTGGCAACATCGATCAAGCAAAAATCGGTGAGGCATACATCGAAAGTATCAACTGGGCAACCAAAGTGATGAGTCACGTTTAAATTGATTGCATTCATACTTACAAAAAAGGCTGCTATTTAAAGCAGCCTTTTTTTGTAAAACAGCATAAGATTGAATTTATAAAACCGCGCAACGTGTCGATACAATGCCAATCTAAAAGTTTAGGTTTTCATTTACTCAAAGGAAACATTTATGTTTAACAATCTTTCTATTCGCTCACGGCTAATTTTAATGATTAGCACGTTGTCAATTCTTGCCGCAACCCTTAGCGGTATTGGTTTATATGGCATTCATTACAGTAATTCTCAATTACAAACAATCTATAACGATCGTTTAATTCCTTCGCAGCAATTATCTGCAATTCAAGGTAACAATTTTGAATCTCGTATAAAAATCAATGCAGCTTTGACCTTTAAAGATCAATCACAATCATTTGTTAGCAAAATTCAAGAAAATCTCGTCGAAAATGACAAAATTTGGGCAGCATATTTAGCCACCACGTTAACTAGCGAGGAAAAAGTATTAGCAAATAAATTTTCAGTCGATAGACAGACTTATCAAAATCAAGTGGTAACTCCTGCTATTGAATTGATTAAAAACGATAACAATGCAGAGTTAGAAAAATTGATTTCAGAAAAGTTACGTCCATTATTTGACGTGATTGATGAAGATATAAATAAATTATTAGAACTTCAAATTACCGCTTCTAAAATCGATTATGAAGCAGCACAAAGTCGTTACAACACGATTTTAATTTCGTCGCTCGTCATGTTATTTTTGGGCTTAGCAGGTTCAATTTTCTTAGGTTTAGCCATTGTTCGTGGTCTTACAAATTCGATAAATAATGCCAAAGATGTTGCCATTGCCATTTCACACGGTAATTTAAATTCACGCATTTCAATTGAATCCGATGATGAAGTGAGCGTATTGCTTCGCGCTATGCAATCTATGCAAAACACGTTAGTCAGTTTTACTGATGCACAGCAAGCTGTTCAGAAAAAACATAATGAAGGTTGGATTAGTGAACAAATTGATACGACGCAATTTAAAGGCAGCTACGGTGAAATGGCTCGCAGCATTAACGAATTAGTGCAGTCCCATATTGCTGTAAAAATGCACATTGTTGATGTTGTCACTGATTATGCAAAAGGGAATTTCATTCGGAACATTGATTCGTTACCTGGCGAAAAAGCAAAAATTACGAAAGCAATTTCCGATGTGAAAACAGCGTTGCTTGCTATTAACACAGAAATTGAATCGATTGCAGAATCTGGCGCACGCGGGGATTTTTCTAAACGTGCAAATGCCAATAATTTCGACTTTATGTTCAAATCCATGTTAACCAATTTGAATATGTTAGTTGGAACGTGTGACACAGGATTTAACGATGTGTTGCGTGTTGCTAATGCGTTAGCAAATGGTGATTTAACGCAATCGATTACAAAAGATTATCCTGGTGTGTTTGGTCAAGTGAAAGATGGCATAAACGCAACGGCTGAAAATCTTAAAACGATAATGTCAGAAATCAAAGAAACGACCGAAGTGATTTCATCTGTCGCAAAAGAAATTTCTTCGGGCAACAATGATTTATCACATCGCACTGAAGAACAAGCGGCAAGCCTTGAAGAAACTGCTGCAAGTATGCACGAACTCACCTCAACCGTTGCTCATAATAGTGAAAATGCGAGGCAAGCTAATGAATTAGCCGTTGGCGCGTCACAAACAGCAAATAAAGGCGTGAGCGTTGTGCAAGACGTTGTAAGCACGATGGATAACATTAACGAATCGTCATTGCGTATTGTCGATATTATTTCGGTTATCGATGACATTGCTTTCCAAACGAACATTTTGGCGTTAAACGCGGCAGTTGAAGCGGCGCGTGCAGGTGAACAAGGCAAAGGATTTGCGGTTGTAGCAACCGAAGTTCGCAACTTAGCACAACGCGCTGCCAATGCGGCTGGCGAAATTAAACGCTTAATCAATGATTCGGTTGAGCGTGTTTCAGGCGGTAGTCGTCAAGTGGCTGAAGCAGGAAAAACGATGCAAGACATCGTGGATGCAATTAGCAAAGTAACATCAATTATCAGTGAAATTGCTAGCGCGTCAGAACAACAAAATGCAGGGATTGCCCAAGTTGGACAAGCCATTAGCTCAATGGATGAAGTGACACAACAAAATGCAGCGTTAGTTGAAGAAGTAGCGGCAACAGCGGAATCGCTAGAATCGCAAACCAGCCATTTAGCACAAGAAATGTCACATTTCAAAACGGGTAATGACCGAAGTAATGTAGCAAAAGCCGTGTCATCGGTAAAAAGTACATCAGCTCCTAAAGCAAGCACCTCAGCTCCCGCTAGAAAAGCTGTAGCATCTGATTCTGTCGGAACATTTAGCGTCGGTGCAGATGATTGGGAAGAATTTTAAGTCTTCAAATACACATCGTAACGCAGTAATTTTCCTGAAAAACTCTCGCTCGGTTTGCCGCCTAAAGGCTCGGCATAATCGGGGCTTTTCACCACGACGCGCTTGCCTGTTGCGGCAAGCGCGGCTTCAAACAATTCGGTTTTATCCAAATCTTCACCGACCACTTCTTGCAAAATTGTCATGGATTTTTTACTCAACGCGGATTTTTTGCGTTTCGGGGGAAACATCGGGTCTAAATAAATACAATCGGGTGCAGTTTCTAACGTTTGTAATAATTCAATCGCATTGCCGCGCAATAAATTTGGTGGCGCAAGCTCTAATTTTTGCACCCACGATTCTTGCGCTAAACGTGCAAACGCATCGGCTAATAATTCTGCCATCATCGGCGAACGTTCGATGCACGTTACGTCGTAACCCATCCGAAACAAACACAAACTGTCTTGCGCCCAGCCTGTTGTCGCATCAACGACGGTTTTCGTTTTGCGTCCGATGGCTT
>JAQTOT010000175.1 GCA_028713145.1 Methylococcales bacterium | reverse complement strand
CAAAGTGGGCAAAGGTGATGGCGATTTGCCGAGCATTCCAAATGTTACGGCAAACACAGTGCCTGATGATTACAAAATTACGTTGCCCGAATTACTTGCAAAAGCGCACGCGGAAGCGGATTTGCCTGAACCAGAACCTGTTGTTGAAAGTGCGAAAAAAGCCACACCAGCACCTGTGGTAGTTGGGGAAGAAAGTGCTTTTTCAGGTGTGTCGATAATTGGTTTATTGCTTGGCATTGGCGTTGCACCAATGCTTGCGCGTAAATTTAAAGGCATGAGTGCGGGCGAAATCGTGAGTTATATACTCGAATTAAGTCAATCAACATTGAAATCGATTTTTGAGATTGCTCAAAATTTGCTACAAAAATTCAAAAAGTAATTTTTTAAAATTACACCCATGTTTCAAATTTCAGAATGAAACTAAAACCACTCTTTTTTTGCATCGCACTTTTAACAGGGTGCGATTCGCAACTCAAAAAATCCCCACACGTTAGAAAGTTATTTTTTTAACAACGCAATTTACAAAATCCTCAGTTTGTCGCTTTGATGTTTTAGACTGTTTCCTTTACAAAAACTAAAAGGAACAAAAAATGAGCGGTGCATTTGACTTGGTGAAAATTAACCAAGAAAACGTTGCAATTAAAGTTATCAGTGTAAGTGAAGGCGGCGATGATGCGCTTCGCAACATGGAAAAACACATTGACGGCGTGAATTTCATTTATTTTGACGCTATTGAAAACACAGAAAACATCCGTGAAATTTTGAATGATGCGAATATGGTGTTGTTAATCGGCACGACAAATGACAGCAAACTTAATGAAATTGCAGAAATCGTGTCTGATTTAAACATTTTAACTATTGCGGTTGTGACAAAATTTCTCTCTTTTGACGGGAGCAAAAATATCACGCAATTGCTTTGCGATGATTTACTGAACTCGATAACAGGCATTACAAATCTCATCGTTCATGCTGGCATGATTAACGTTGATTTAGACGATATTCGAGCCGTTCTGTTTGGTAAAAGTCGTGCAATGATTAGCACAAGTTCTGCAACAGGCGAAAGTCGAGCGACTGACGCAATTAAACAAGCGTTGGCTTCGCCGTTATTTCATGATGTAGATTTAAAAACAGTTAGTAGCGTTTTGGTAAATATCTCTGCGGAGAATATGGGACTGAGTGAATTTGATGGTGTTGGCAGTGTTATTCACAACAATTTTTCAGAAAATGTGAAGATTAAAATCGGAACGTCGATTAACGAAAATTTAGGTGATGTAATAAAAGTTTCGGTGGTTGCCGCAGGTTTTTAATTAGGCTAGAACGAAAACGTTTTCAGTGTATTTTCGGGTACACTGAAAACTCAATTTAACTATCAAGTGGGAAACGAAAATGAAACACGATTTATTGATTTCTTTGAGAAAATATAGACCAAGAGAAGGGCATGACCCACTCGAAAATTTTATTACTGAAGCGTTTTGCTGGATTTTAAAAAGTTATGGCGATTTTTCTATTTTTTTTATTGACCATCTTTTTGAAAAGATGAACGTTGAAAAAAAGGATATTGAGAACCACGAATGGTCAACACAGGCAAATTTTGGGGGATTTTTCCCCGATATGTTATGCGAATTTAATAACTTTGCTTTGGTTTTTGAAAATAAAGCATGGGCAGAATTACATCATAATCAAATAGAAAATTATCGCGCTTATGCTAAGAAAAACTATAAGGAAAACTACAAAATAATACTAATCACGGCAACAACAAAACAGCATAATCAAAATCCAGACTTGGCTTTATGTTGGTCAGATGTTTATAAAATAATTCAAAATTGGATAGCGCAAGAAAATAATGAAAATAACTTTATATTCAACGACTTTTTAGAACTAATTAAAAGTGAAGGAATGGCTCCGCTCGCTCCGATTTCTCAAGAGTCAATTGAATCCTATTTTGATGGTGGTACAGAATTAAAATCTCAGGTAATCGATTTCAGTAATAAGATAAAAAATCGCGATTGGTCAAAAGCAAAAGTAGCGTTACCTTCAAATAAACGTCAAGAACCACACTTGGACAAGTCCGAAGGAAGAGTAGGTCTTTATTTATTAAATGATTGGAATTTAAATGTTTTTATTGGTTTTTTATTACTCCCAGAGGGTAATAGCTATGGCTATGGCATAACTTCAGTTTTAGGTACGAAAAGCCCCGATTTTTGCGTGATAATCAGTTTTTTTCCTGAATCTATTCGTAAAAACTATCCAGAAAGTGAAACTTATAAAGCCTTTGTTAATATAATTGAAAAGCAAATAAAGGAGTTAAATCAAGGCTGGGATTTTGTTATTGCACCTAATAAATGGCATCCCATTCACATAAGAAAACCAATGCTAGAGCTTTTCAAAGGTACGATGACACCAGAAGAGCAGGATGCTAGATTCATGGAAAGTGCAGAACAAATACTTAACATTATTTTTAAAAGTGATGAATTTAAAGATTTGAATAAAGAGTGCATTCAACTTTCAGAAATACAATGAGAATCACACAAAAACCTGATATGAACAAATCAGGCATCGGCTACTTCCTACCGCTTGAAATCGAAAAATACCACGTTAAAAACTGGTCGTTGCATTTTCAAACTTACGAAGAATTTGGCGCGGATATTCAGCATTTTGATTGGTGGCAAAATCAGCTGGCGGAATTTTTAATTGAAACATTGCGATTAGAAATTGATGCCAACACGCTGGCTGATTTCAAACTTCGCTACACGGGAATTCCAAGATTTAGAGTTGAGCAAATCAAAAGCATTTATCACGTTTATCAAGGCGGCAATCTCACGGCAGAAATGAAAAATGAAATTGCGCGTTATTTTGATGCAGACCAAATAAAATATGTTTTTGATGACCACGAAATTTATTCAAATGACGACAAAGATGTGGTGCAATTTGTCTTGAATTTATCTGAAACAGCTTATTGAAACTATGACCACAAGACTAAAACCACTCGCTTTTTGCATCGCACTTTTAACAGGGTGCGATTCGCAACTCAATAATCCGTATTCAGACAACGACACAACGCAATCGGTTTTATACGAATCATTCAGCGAACGTCCAAAACATTTAGACCCTGTCGCGGCATACAGCTCGAATGAATACGCGATTATCGGACAAGTTTATGAACCGCCGTTGCAATATCATTATTTAAAACGCCCTTATCAGCTCACGCCTTTGTCAGCAGAAAAAATGCCGACGGTGCGTTATTTAGATAAAAATGGGGATGTTTTAAATCAGCCTAAAGACAGTGAAATTGCCTTCACCGATTACATTATCGACATCAAACAAAATGTGAATTTTCAGCCGCATCCTGCCTTTGCAAAAAATGCTGCGGGTGACTTTCTTTATCACACGCTAACGTCACAGCAAATTGCAGCGGTGAATAACATTGGCGATTTTCCACAAACAGGAACACGCGAACTCACGGCTGACGATTATGTTTATCAAATCAAACGGTTAGCAAACCCAAAATTGCAATCGCCGATTGCTGAAATGATGAAGAATTACATCGTGAATTTTGAAAAATTCAACGACGCGGATTTTGGCGCACAAGTGTTAAATCGCTATCAATATAAAATCCGTATTCACGGAAAATCGCCACAGTTCATTTTTTGGCTAGCGATGCCATTTTTTGCGCCGATGCCGTGGGAAGCCGATGCGTTTTATTCGCAAGCGGGTTTGCGTGAAAAAAATATCACGCTTGATTGGTTTCCTGTTGGCACGGGCGCGTATTTTTTAGCCGAGAATAACCCGAATCGCCGCATGATTTTGTTGAAAAATCCTAACTTTCATGGCGAAAACTACCCAACTGAAGGGGAAAGTGATGATGCAAAAAATGGTTTGCTTGCCGATGCGGGAAAGCCGTTGCCGTTCATTGATAAAGTCGTCTTCATGCTCGAAAAAGAGACGATTCCCTATTGGACAAAATTTTTGCAAGGTTATTATGATTTGTCAGGCATTTCCTCAGACAGTTTTGATCAGGCGGTGCAATTTACGGGGAGTGGCGGTGTTGCGCTTACGCCGTCAATGCAAGAAAAAGGCATTCAATTAGAAACGTCTGTCACGCTGTCAGATTATTATTTAGGTTTTAATATGCTTGATGCAACCGTTGGCGGTGCAAGCGAATCGTCTCGCAAATTACGACAAGCGATTGCGATTGCCGTGGATTATGAAGAATATATTTCGATTTTTATGAATGGTCGCGGTGTGCCAGCACAAGGTATTTTGCCCGAAGGAATTTATGGTTACGCTGACGGTGAAGCGGGCTTGAATACGGCGGTTTATGAATGGAATGGTTCGCCACAACGTAAAAATATCGAAGCGGCTCAAAAACTTTTAGCGCAAGCTGGTTATAAAAACGGCATTGACCCGAAAACGGGTGAAGCCTTGATTTTGTATTTTGACTCGACATCAACTAGCACTGATGACCGCCCTCGCATGAATTGGTATCGCAAACAATTTGAAAAGCTAGGCATAAAATTGATTGTTCGTGCAACGGATTACAATCGCTTTCAAGAAAAACTTCGCACAGGAAATGCACAACTGTTTTTTTTAGGTTGGAACGCCGATTATCCTGATGCCGAAAATTTTTTCTTTTTGCTTTACGGCGCAAATTCCAAAGTGAAATTTGGTGGCGAAAATTCCAGTAATTATGAAAATACGGAATTTGACAAGCTGTTTGAGCAAATGCGAAATATGGATAATTCGCCAGAACGCTACGAAATTATTCAAAAAATGCAAAAAATTGTGCAGCACGACGCGCCGTGGGTGTTGGGTTTTAATCCCAAAAATTTCGCGCTGTATCACGGTTGGTTTCACAATTTAAAACCCAATTTGATGGCAAATAACAATCTGAAATATCTGCGTTTAGATACCCAAAAACGCGAAGCGATGCGTGAAAAATGGAATCGTCCATTTCATTGATTTTGCTAAAACAACAACTTCAAACCGACCAAAATTGTGACAATTTCGTATCCGCGTTTAATCCACAAATTGCCTTTTAAAATTGCCAAATGTGCGCCTAAATAACCACCGACAAATGAACCGAGTAATAGCGCGGGAATCCACGCCCATTTAACCTGCGAAATGATGGCAAGCGTTACGCCGCCTACGCCATTCCAAAATAAACCGACCACGACCAATGTGTAAGCGACGGCGCGTTTGTAATCCATGCCAAACCATTTTACGAGCAAGATAGTGGCAAATAATCCTGTTCCCGACGCAATCGAACCATTTAAAAATCCAATTAAAAATAACAGTAATCCGCCCGTGATGAAGCCTGATTTGTCTCGGTGTTGTGGCGCGTAAGTTTGTCCAAGTTGGGTTTGAAAAACGGAATACATTCCCAGCGAGATAGTTAGCAAACCAAGTGCGACCTTTGCGAAAACATCGGGAATTTCAATGGCGGCAAATGAACCTAAAATCACCGCAGGCAAACCGACCATTAACATAAACAACGCAAATTCTCGCTGCACCAAATCTTCTTTGAAATAGCC
>JAQTOT010000014.1 GCA_028713145.1 Methylococcales bacterium | reverse complement strand
AGTGAAATTCTAGCAGGCGTTTATTTAGGTAAAAATGTCAAAATTGGTAAAAACTGCCGAATTTATCCTTATGCCGTGATTTACGATGGCTGCGAAATCGGTGACAACGTGATTATTCATTCAGGCGCAATCATTGGCGCAGACGGTTTTGGCTATAAATTCAGAAACGGTCAGCACGTTAAAGTTCCACAAGTCGGCAACGTGGTGATTGGTGACAACGTCGAAATTGGCGCAAATACTTGTGTTGATCGTGGCGCGTTAGGCAGCACAGAAATTGGCAATGGCAGCAAAATCGACAATTTAGTTCAAGTTGGACACAACAATAAAATCGGTCAGCACGTTATCGTTTGTGGACAGACGGGGATTTCGGGTTCATGTACGATTGAAAATTACGCAATTTTGGCGGGCAGCGCAGGCATTGCAGATCACGTTAAAATCGGACAAGGTGCCGTCGTCATGGCGCGAGCAGGTGTTGCTGGTGACGTTGCGGCGAAAACTCAAGTTTTTGGCAGTCCTGCAAAAGAAAAACGCATTGCTTATCGTGAGCAAGTAGCGATTAGTCAATTACCCGATTTGCTCAAAACCATTAAACAACTTGAAGCGCGAGTTGCGGAATTAGAAAAAGCGTAAAACGCTTGGAATTCAAAAATGGCTTACTTTTACGACCATCTTGACGGCGACATAAAAACGATTTTGTTAGCGCAAATTCGTAATGCTTGGACGCATCACTCAACGTCACTTGAAGGCAATAGTCTAACGCTTGGCGAAACCAGTTTTATTCTTGAAGAAGGCTTAACCATTCAAGGTAAACCCATTCGAGATCACAACGAAATTTACGGTCACGCAAGAGCCATTGAACTGATTTACAACTTATTAAACGATGCGAGAGAAATTACAAAACAGCATCTGTTTCAATTACATGAAACCGTTTTAACCGAACGTATTATTGATATTGATCAACCTGTTGGTAAATGGAAAACGCAAAGTAATTTCACCACTTATATCGATGCAAATAATAAACAAGCGTGGCGCGAATATCCTGCCCCGAAATTTATTGATTCGTTAATGCGTGAATGGTTAAACCAATTGAATCAACAAATTGAAACCGTTGATTCACAAGAAAAAGCTCTCATTGCTTACGCGACGCTGCATTTGAATTTCGTCACGATTCATCCATTTTTTGATGGCAATGGACGCATGGCAAGATTGCTAGCAAATTTGCCCGTTTTAAAAGCGGGTTTTCCGCCAATTGTCGTGCCGCAAGAAGCGCGTTATCAATACAAATTAGCGTTATCGGCTTATCAAAATACGATTCAGCATTTGGAAGAATTAAATGATTTTTCGCTGCTTGCACACAATTCACAAAAACAGGATTTTATCGATTTATGCCAAAGTTATTGGTCAGAAACGCTTTCGCTATTAAATAAAGCGAATGAAATGCAACAGAAACGTAGTTAGCGCGTTAATCCGAACGCCAAACGCACTAAATCGAGTTGTACAGAAGGCTCTAATGTTTGATTGATTTGTTGTTTTAACGACAAATCAATGTCGTCAACATGACGAAAATACCAACCAATATGTTTTCTCGCCAAGCGTACACCTAAATTTTTACCGTAAAATAAATATAAATTTTCTAAATGCGCCGTCAAAACACGATAAATGTCGATTTTTGACGGTGATTCCAACAATTCCTCATGTGCCAAAAAGTGTGAAATTTGCTCAAAAATCCACGGATTTCCTTGTGCTGCGCGTCCAATCATAATTGCATCTGCGCCCGTTTCATTTAAGACAAACTGTGCTTTTTGCGGCGAATCAATGTCACCGTTCGCAATCACGGGAATTTTAACGGCTTGTTTAACCTGTTTAATCGTTTCGTATTCTGCCTCGCCTTCAAACTTGCAAGCGCGTGTGCGACCGTGAATCGTTAAGGCTTGCACGCCTGCATTTTCAGCAATTTTTGCAATCGTTAGCGCGTTACGATTTTCTTTATCCCAACCTGTGCGAATTTTCAGTGTCACAGGAACATCAACCGCATTCACGACAGCATCGAGAATTTGTTTCACCAACTCTTCATCACGCAACAATGCTGAACCCGCCGCAACGGAGCAGACTTTTTTGGCTGGACAGCCCATGTTGATGTCAATAATTTGTGCGCCATTTTTCACATTAAAACGCGCGGCATCCGCTAAATATTTCGGATTTGTGCCAAGAATTTGCACGCAGCGCAAACCCGAATTTTCGCCATGTTCAGCGCGAAGCAACGTGCGTTCATGATGGCGCAACGCGGGATTTGACGCGACCATTTCTGAAACCGTCAGCCCTGCACCAAATTGGCTGCAAAGTTCCCGAAATGGCGCGTCACTAATCCCTGCCATTGGCGCGAGAATCAAATTATTAGAAAGTGTGTATTGCCCAATTTGCATCATCGCGTGAAAAGAAATTAACTCAATTTCGCTTTTAAGAATTTCAAAATATCACTCATCGCAATATCTTCAGCGTGTTCGTCAGTGCGACCTTTGTATTCAACTGTGCCAGCATCTAAGCCTTTGTCGCCCATCACTAAAATATGCGGAATGCCGATTAAATCCATATCCGAGAACATAAAGCCTGCTCGAACTTTTCTATCATCAAGCAAAACTTCAATGCCAGCATTTGTTAGATTTTGATAAAGCTCTTCGGTCGCTTCACGCAAACGCTCTGATTTGTGCATATTCATCGGGCAAATTGCCACTTGGAAAGGAGCTAAATTCACAGGCCAAATGATGCCACGTTCATCATGATTTTGTTCAACGGCTGCCGCGACGACACGCGAAATCCCAATGCCATAGCAGCCCATAATCATGATTTGATTTTTGCCAGCTTCGTTGATGATGCCCGCTTTCATCGCTTCACTATATTTTGTACCAAGTTGGAAAATGTGACCCACTTCAATACCACGCGCAATAGTGAGCGTTCCTTTACCGTCAGGGCTAGCATCGCCTTCCACAACGGTGCGAATGTCGGCAATCGGTGGTAATGGCAAATCGCGTTCCCAATTTACATTTTGATAATGTTTGTCGTCTTGATTTGCGCCACAAACAAAATCTGCCATAGTCGTAACGCTTCTGTCTGCAATCATCGGAATTTTTAAGCCAATCGCGCCGATTGAACCTGCTTTACAGCCACAAGCACGTTGTAATTCTTCGTCGCTCGCAAATTGCAACGGTGATGCAACACCCGCTAATTTTTCGACTTTGATTTCGTTTAATTCGTGGTCGCCGCGTAAAAGTAGCGCGACGAGTTCGCCTTCTTGCGTGCCGCGCACAATTAAGGTTTTCAAACATTGCGTAGCGGGAATGTTTAAAAATTCACTGATTTCTGAAATGCTGTGCTGATTTGGTGTGTCAATCATTGACATGGCGTGCGTCGGCGCAGGACGTGACGTTGTTGGCATTAACGCTTCGGCTTTTTCGACGTTTGCCGCATAATCACTTTGCGTTGAAAACGCAATCGCATCTTCGCCCGAATCGGCTAAAACATGAAATTCGTGTGATACCGCACCGCCAATTGAGCCAGAATCCGCCATTACTGCCCGAAATTTCAAGCCAAAATGCGTGAAAATCTGCGTGTACGCAGCGTGCATAATTTCATACGTTTCATGCAAACTTTCTTCAGTTAAATGAAACGAATACGCATCTTTCATAATAAATTCACGCGCACGCATTACGCCAAAACGGGGGCGAATTTCGTCACGAAATTTAGTTTGAATTTGGTAATAAGTAATCGGTAGTTGTTTATAACTTTTGATTTCAGCACGCGCCAAATCGGTAATGATTTCTTCGTGCGTAGGACCTAAACAAAAATCACGTTGATGACGGTCTTTCAAACGCGCAAGCTCCGCGCCGTATTGTTCCCAACGCCCCGTTTCTTGCCAAAGTTCAGCGGGTTGTATGCCTGGCATCAACACTTCTAAACCGCCCGCTTTGTCCATTTCTTCACGAACAATTCTTTCGACTTTACGAAGGACACGCAAACCCAGTGGCAACCAAGTGTATAAACCCGATGCAAGTTTGCGAATTAACCCCGCGCGAATCATCAATTGATGACTAATAATTTCTGCATCTGACGGCGTTTCTTTGACAGTATTTAAAGGAAATGTAGATGTACGCATGATATTTTATATTTTAGAAGTGAGAAATAAAGCCGATATTCTACCCCGTTCTGCATGAAGTCGCATTTATGGAACGCGAAATGCTTTATTTTTAAAAATGAAATGATTCGACTTGAGTGTCAAAAAACAGATACGAAATTGAAATTGAATCACTACTAATAATGTGGAATTATTGCAATTCTATTTGAACTTTAAAATTAAAGCCGAGGAATACCATGAAAAATAAAATAAAAGTTTTGGTTGTGGATGATGACGCGATCAGCCGTGAATTACTACGCATTGCTTTTAAGACACACACAGAATGGAACGTTTTTGAGGCGGCTGATGCAAATGAAGCCATCAATTCAGTCAAAACCGTAAAACCAGACATTATTATTTTAGACATCATGATGCCTGGTGATAAAGATGGACTTGATGTATGCGATTTCGTGAAATTATCACCCGAATTTAAATCTACTTTCGTGGTGTTATTAACGGCAAAAGATAAAAAAACAGATGTTTATCGTGGCATGGAAACGCGTGCAAACATGTATTTAACCAAGCCTTTTAGCCCAAAAGGCATTGTCGATATTATCACCAACTACAACGCTAATAAGAAATAACGTAGCACTTAAAACATTTGGATAACTTGTATGAAACAGCCCACCGCTACCAATAACGAAATTTCGCTTGATGAAAACACCATTATCGTCGTTCGCACTAACTTAAATGGTTTAATCACCGATGTGAATGATGACTTTATCAAAATTAGCGGTTATCACCATAGCGATGTGATTGGGCAGCCTCTCAATCTTTTTCTTCATCCAAGTATGCCCACTGAAATTTTTGCTGATGTGTGGAAATCGCTTGGCTTACTGCATCCTTGGGGCGGGATTATCAAAAATATCGCTAAATCGGGGAATCATTATTGGTCTCATACCAGCGTGATTCCTGAGTTTAATCATGGCAATGTATCAAATTATTTATTTGTTTCTTACGCGACGCAAAAAGGCGAAATTGAAAAAACACAAAAATGGTATGACAGCATAAAAAACAAATCCGTTTTCCTCGATTCATCCGCTCTCACAAATTTTACAAATACCTTAAAAGGAATTTCAAAAGGGACAAAAACCGCGTTGTCGCTCACAGGTGTTTTAGCTCCGAGTGCGCTTGCGGGTTATGAATTATTGCTTTCACACAGTTATTTAGGTTTAGCGGGCGTTTCGGTTGCCAGCATCGTCGCATTGGTCAATATCGGCAGAGCGCATGATTTAAGTCAAGTTTTAGATAACGGAATCGGCATATTTTCTCGCCTTGCGTCTAAAAAATTCGGTAATCAATTTGATTTAAAAACAGGCGGTTTGGTGGGCGATTTTTATCGCGGTTTATTTTCAATGGATGTGAGCTTAAGCCTTGATATTGCCGACACAAAGAAAAAAGCCAACGAAAGTTTGCGAATTAGCAATGCACTTGATGGCGTGCATTCGGCTGTTTTGGTCGCAGACGAAGATTTAAAAATCATTTTTGCAAACCAAAGTGCGTTGCAGTTATTTCAAGACTCCGAAGCCGATATTAAAGAACAATTACCCAATTTTGATGTTAAAACGCTTTTGGGTTCAAACATTGATATTTTCCATGTTAATCCACAACATCAACGTGATTTGCTCAGTACGCTAACGGGTTATTACGCAGCAGAAATGACAATTGGCGGACATATTATGAATGTCGTTGCGAATGCTGTTTTTAATGATAAAGGAGAAAAAATTGGCTATATCGCAGAATGGGTGGATAAAACCGCTGAAATTAAAGCGATTCAAAGCATCAATAACATTATTGAAGCGGCATCGAAAGGAGATTTTGATACTCAAATTACAGAAAATGGACAACGCGGCTTTCTACTGGAACTTTCGCATAATTTGAATCATCTTTTTGGCATCACTGCGGGAAGTTTAAAAGAAATTGAAGATGTACTTGATGCGCTTTCGCGTGGTGATTTGACGAAAACAATTACAACCGAGTATTCAGGTTTATTCAATCAAATTAAAAATGATGTCAATTCAACGGTTGAAAAACTACGCGATGTCATTTGGCAAATTCAAGATACCACTGAAATTATTAACGGCAGCGCAAAAGAAATCGCAGCAGGAAATAATGATTTATCACATCGCACTGAAAAACAGGCTGCAAATTTAGAAGAAACGGCAGCAAGTATTCAAGAATTAACATCCACTGTGCAACACAACAGTGAAAACGCACAATATGCCAATAATTTAGCGGTCAATGCGTCAAATATCGCCAGTAAAGGCGTGTCAGTCGTGAAAGATGTCGTCAGCACAATGGAAGAAATCAACGAGTCTTCACGCAAAATTGTCGATATTATTTCGGTTATCGACGGCATTGCGTTTCAAACTAACATTCTCGCACTTAACGCGGCAGTGGAAGCGGCAAGAGCAGGCGATCAAGGTCGAGGCTTTGCTGTTGTGGCAACCGAAGTTCGTAGCTTGGCACAACGTGCCGCCTCAGCAGCGGGTGAAATCAAAAGTTTGATTAACGATTCCGTAGAAAAAGTTGAAGAAGGCACACGACTTGTGGGTCATGCAGGGAAAACAATGGAAGAAATTGTTAGCTCGGTTGATGGGGTAACAAAAGTGATGCTTGAAATTAGTTCTGCTTCAAATGAACAAACACAAGGCATTAAACAGGTGAATCAAGCGATTATGGAAATTGATGATGTCACGCAACAAAACGCGGCGTTAGTCGAAGAAGCCGCTGCCGCTGCTGAAACACTTGAAGACAAGGCGCGTAGCCTGGCGCAAACAGCAGGCTATTTCAATTTGAGTTAAAAATGTTGTGAGACGCAAGATTGTAGAGAATTTTGCTACAATTCGCGTTTTCAATTTCATTCATAACACTATGTCCACACGTCTTAGAAAAATCACGCAACAAGTTTTAATCGGCAATGTCAAAGTTGGCGGTGGCGCACCGATTGTCGTTCAATCGATGACCAATACCGATACGGCAAATGTGAAAGCAACCGTTACGCAAATTCTCGAACTGGTAAAAGCGGGTTCAGAACTCGTGCGAATCACCGTAAATTCTGAAGAAGCGGCAGCTGCTGTTGCATCCATTAAAGAACAATTGCTCGCGCAAAATTGCACCGTGCCGATTGTGGGCGATTTTCATTTTAACGGGCATAAATTGCTCGAAAAATATCCTGACTGCGCCGCAGCACTGGATAAATATCGCATCAATCCTGGTAATGTTGGTCGTGGCAAAGCACGCGATCCGCAATTTCAGCAAATGATTGAATTTGCCTGCAAATACAATAAACCTGTGCGAATTGGCGTAAATGGCGGCAGCTTAGATCAAGCTGTTTTAACACGTTTACTTGATGAAAATCGTGCGCTTGCCCAACCTGAACCACTTGCCGCCGTGTCGCGCAAAGCCATTGTTTTATCTGCCCTTGAAAGCGCGGCAAAAGCAGAAGAATTAGGACTTAGCAAAGATAAAATCATTCTTTCTTGCAAAATTAGCAATGTCCAAGAGTTGATTTCGATTTACGAAGATTTATCTTCACGTTGTGATTACGCGCTGCATTTAGGTTTAACCGAGGCAGGCATGGGTTCAAAAGGAATTGTGTCATCGGCGGCAGCGTTATCGGTGTTGATGCAACAAGGTATAGGCGACACAATTCGGATTTCTTTAACGCCTGAGCCAGGCACATCACGCACGCAAGAAGTGATTGTTGGACAAGAAATTTTGCAGACAATGGGCTTTCGCGCGTTCACACCAATGGTGATTTCTTGCCCTGGTTGTGGACGCACGACCAGTGATTATTTCCAAAAATTAGCCTTAAACATTCAAACCTATTTGCGCGATCAAATGCCAATTTGGCGCGAAAAATATGCAGGTGTTGAAGAAATGGAAGTGGCGGTGATGGGTTGCGTTGTGAATGGTCCTGGTGAAAGTAAAAACGCCAATATCGGAATTAGCTTACCTGGAACGGGCGAATCACCTGTTGCACCTGTTTATGAAGACGGGGAAAAAACGGTGACATTGAAAGGCGACAACATCGCTGAAGAATTTCAAGCTATTGTGCAACGCTACATCGAAACGCATTACGGCAATAAATAACCAAATGTCGCAGGGCGTAATTCTTACGCCCTGCTCACATCAAAATTAAATTTCGCGGGCTAATTTTTCAGCGTATCCCGTATAACTACGAGGTGTTAAAGCCAAAAGCAACGCTTTAGCTTCGCTAGGAATGTCTAATTTACCTACAAATTCTTGCAATTGCTCAGGTGTAATGCGATTGCCGCGCGTGAGTTCTTTCAATTTTTCATACGGTTTTTCAATGCCATAACGGCGCATGACCGTTTGAATTGGCTCTGCCAAAACTTCCCAATTCGCATCTAAATCTGCTTCGAGCGCGTCTGCATTTAACTCTAATTTTGATACGCCTTTTAATGTGGCTTGAATCGCAATCACGGTATGCGCTACGCCCACACCGATATTTCGCAAAACGGTCGAGTCAGTTAAATCACGTTGCCACCGCGAAACAGGTAATTTTTCTGCCAAAAAGCCAAACAACGCATTTGCCAAACCTAAATTACCTTCTGAATTTTCAAAATCAATCGGATTCACTTTATGTGGCATGGTTGAAGAACCCACTTCGCCAGCAATCGTGCGCTGTTTGAAATAACCAAGCGAAATGTAGCCCCAAATATCGCGGTCAAAATCGAGCAAAATCGTATTGAAACGTGAAAGTGCGTGGAAAAATTCGGCAATGTAATCGTGTGGTTCAATTTGAATCGTGTAAGGATTGAACGTTAAGCCTAAAGACGTGACGAATTTTTCAGCAAAAACTGCCCAATTCACTTCGGGATACGCCACTGCATGAGCGTTGTAATTACCCACTGCGCCATTGATTTTGCCAAGCAATTCAACTTTTTCGAGTTGATTTTTTTGACGAGTTAAACGTGCTACGGTGTTGGCAATTTCTTTGCCGACGGTTGTCGGTGTGGCAGATTGACCATGGGTGCGTGAAAGCATTGGTTGCGCGGCGGTGTCTTTGGCTAATTTTGTAAGCGAAGAAATGACCGCGTCAATTTGCTGCAAAATCACTTCACGTCCCGCTTTAAGCATCAACGCATAAGACAAATTGTTAATGTCTTCGGACGTGCAGGCAAAATGAATAAATTCACTGACTTTTTCCAGTTCCGCGTTGCCAGCGATTTTTTCTTTTAAAAAGTATTCAACCGCTTTCACGTCGTGATTGGTCGTTTTTTCAATCGTTTTAACGCGCTGAGCATCGGCTTCTGAAAATTGCGAAATGATATTTTCTAAAAGTTCGTTTGCATTTGCACTAAACGGTGAAACTTCGATAATTTCAGCTTGATTTGCCAAGGCTTGCAGCCAGCGAACTTCAACTTGAGCGCGAAAACGACACAAGCCAAATTCGCTGAAAATGGGGCGCAACGCATCAACTTTATCAGCGTAACGTCC
Organism: Methylococcales bacterium; assembly: GCA_028713145.1. Lineage (GTDB taxonomy): Bacteria > Pseudomonadota > Gammaproteobacteria > Methylococcales > Methylomonadaceae > UBA10906. The sequence continues at coordinate 14,692 of JAQTOT010000014.1, read as the reverse complement.
ATCAATGGGGGAAATAGCGGTTAACGAAAAATTTGTCATAAAAATCCAGAATAAAAAAGTTTGCTAAAAGTGGCTGAAAAATAAAAAGTAAAAATTATTTGATGAGTTTCAAATACTTTTCATAGAGTGATTCTTTATCTTCAACGTGTTTTGGGTCTTTGCTAATGCAATCGACAGGGCAAACTTCAATACATTGCGGTTCATTATGATGCCCGACGCATTCGGTACATAAATTTGGGTTAATTTCGTAAATATCTTCGCCTTGTGAAATTGCGCCATTTGGGCATTCAGGTTCACATACATCACAGTTAATACATTCACTACCAATAATCAGTGCCATTTTTTTCTCGTGTTAATAATTTGTAAAATTTGTATAAGTAAAAACTGAGCGTGTTAACGCCCACTTGTTTCGGTCACAATCACATCAATCCCGCTTTGTTTCAATCGCGCCCGAATTGTGCTGACACTGCTCATTTGTGCGTATGGTCCCATTTTGATGCGATGATAAATGGTTTCACCCACTTTGCCTTTTTCAACTCGCGCTTCAATGCCCATCGCTTCTAAATTTGCTCGCATTTTTTCAGCATCCACCGAATTTTTAAACGATCCTGCTTGCATCATGTACGCGGCATTTGATTTTGTCGGTGTTGTTTCATCTGGAATTACGGGTGACGTTGAATCAGTTGGCGTTTCTACAGGTGTTGGTGTAACAATACGTTCTTGTTGAACTCGCGTCATGATTTCGTGTTCTGGCACAAGCACTTCTTTTTCAGGCAATAGTGTATAAAACTCAAATTGCGGTGCTTCATTTGCCAATTCATTTACAACTTCTGACGGTAAAGAATCAGGTTGCGCTTCCAACTTTTCAACCGTTTCAGGCGACAAGCTCGATTGCACCGTAACGGGTTGCGGTGCAATGATTTGAGCGAGTGGCGCAGTAATTGGATTTTGTGGTAAATGTTTTTGCAGTTTTTTCAAACCGTTACCTTTCAAATACACCCCCAAAACGACCAATCCAATCAGTAAACCTGTAATCAACATCCATTGAAACGCGCCGCTCGACGATTGCGTCGGGCGTTTGCGGTTTTTGTTACGATTCTGATAATGTTGACTAGCCATTTACATCGCTTCAGGTGCGCTAATGCCAAGCAACGTCAAGCCATTTTGCAAAACTTGTCGCACGGCAGAAATTAAATTTAAACGTGCATTTCGCAAGGTATCGCTTTCAACCAAGAATTGATGCGCGTTGTAATAAGTATGGAAATCGGTCGCTAATTCACGCAAATAGTTAATTAACAAATGCGGTTCATATTGCGTTGCTGCACGCTCGATGACTTCAGGATAACGCGCTAATGTCGTAAGTAATGCTGTTTCATGTTCAGCATTTAATTCAGCCAAATTTGCCATGCCAAGTGAGACATCTTGCGTGAAACCTTTTTCGCCGAGTTGACGGAAAACACTGCAAACTCGCGCATGTGCGTATTGAACGTAGAAAACAGGATTTTCGTTTGATTTAGATTTTGCGAGTTCTAAATCAAAATCCATGTGTTGCTCACTACGACGCATCACATAAAAAAAGCGTGCCGCATCTTTGCCTACTTCGTCGCGTAATTCGCGTAATGTCACGAATTCACCCGAGCGCGTAGACATCGACACTTTTTCTTCGCCGCGCCACAAACTGGCAAATTGAACAAGTAACACATTTAATTTTGTCGCATCTGCACCCAAAGCCGTTAAAGCCGCTTTCACTCGTGGAATATAACCGTGATGGTCTGCGCCCCAAATGTCGATTAAGGTGTCAAAACCGCGTTCTAATTTATTCCAGTGATAAGCAATATCCGATGCAAAATAGGTAGGTTGACCGTTATCACGAATCACAACACGGTCTTTTTCATCGCCAAGTTCGCTCGATTTAAACCAAATCGCGCCGTCTTTTTCGTACAAATAATTGTTCGATTTCAAAACCGCTAAGGCTTTCTCAATTGAGCCGTCGTCCATTAACGAACGTTCTGAAAACCACTGATTATAGGTTGTACCAAATTCTGCTAAATCGTCTTTGATGTCGCCTAAAATATCGTTTAAACCTGTATCAAAAACAACACGATAATCCGCATTTAACAATTCTTTCGCACGCAAAATCAGCGCATCGATGTAAATTTCTTTATCGCCGCCTTCGGGTTCATCAAGCGGTAAATTTGCAAAAACGATTTCGCTTGAATGGGCAAACTTTTTGCCATGCGTTTCCACTAATTTTTGAGCAATATCGCGCACATAATCGCCACGATAAGCATTACTTGGAAAAGTAAATGTTTCGCCGCAGGCTTCTAAATAACGCAACCAAACGCTGGTTGCCAAAATGTCCATTTGTCGCCCTGCATCGTTGACGTAATACTCACGATGAACGTCAAAACCTGTTGCGGTCAATAAATTACCAACCACTGAACCATAAGCTGCGCCACGTCCATGTCCAACGTGCAAAGGGCCTGTTGGATTAGCCGACACAAATTCAACTTGAACTTTTTTACCCGCACCGATTTGACTTAAACCAAATTTTTCACCTGCTGCGTGAATATCCTGAATGACTTGATATTGCGCGTTGGGATTCATGAAAAAGTTGATAAAACCTGCACCTGCGATTTCAACTTTCAAAATCGCTTCATTACTTGGCAAAGCAGTAATAATTTGTTCAGCAAGTTGGCGTGGATTGGTTTTTTCAGGTTCAGCGAGCATGAACCCCATCATATTTGTCGGCAATGCAGGGGAACGCGGACTTGTTTTTGCAGATTTAGCGAGCATTAACGCGATATTCGTCGCGAAATCACCGTGTGCAACATCGCGTGTACGTTCAACATGAATTGTCGGAGTTAAATCAGCGGCTAAGACGCCTTGCGTTTTTAAGGTTTTTACAGCTTGAGAAATAAGGATTTCGAGTTGTTTTTTCATTTTGTTACAAATAGTCTAAAAATTAGGGCGCATTATCCATTAAAGCCGCTGATTTATCCATTTTTGCCTGAGCGCGTTCTCGTTCGGTTTGTGCAACTTTATCGCGTAAATAAACAGGTTGCGCGAATTCGGCAGCAACGGCTAAACCATGTTGAAAACCATAAACGCCTAATTTCGCAATTGCGCTAGATTGTGGCAAAACGTCACTTTCGATTTTTGAAACCAAGCCGCGTGTATTTTCTAATAATTCCGTTTCATAAACGCGCCAGCCTGAACCGATGCCAACGGCTGTTTTGTGAGGAAATTGAATTTGTGAAACAGGTAAAACCGCTTCTTCACCAACTAATTCCACAAAACCATCGGGATTTTTTTGATAAACACCCCAGAAAATTTCGCCGATTCGCGCATCCATCGCAACAAAAGATAAATCTTGCGAAAAATTCTGTGCCAAAGCAGCAAGCGTTGAAACAGGCACCACAGGTAAATCTGCGCCAAACGCTAAACCTTGCACAACACCTGTTGCAATTCGCAAACCTGTAAATGAACCAGGCCCGCAACCAAAAGCAAGTGCGTCAAGCTGCGTTAATTTTAATTCCGCTTGAGCAAGTAGCGATTCAATCATTGGCAACAATAATTTGGTATGTGCTTTGGGCGTGATTTCAAAACGTTCAGATATTTCACCGTCAATAAATAACGCGGCAGAACAGGCTTCTGTTGAAGTATCTAAGGCGAGCAGTTTCATGATTGTTTATTCGCCACGTTCAACAGCGCGTAACGTTAAAATTTCATAGCCCGTCTCGGTTACTAAAATGGTGTGTTCATATTGCGCGGATAAACTGTGATCTTTTGTCACGGCTGTCCAACCATCACCAAGGGATTTCGTGTGATGTTTGCCTTGGTTAATCATCGGTTCAATCGTAATAATCATCCCCGCTTCCAGCGCAAGCCCGTCGCCTGCTTTGCCATAATGCAAAACTTGTGGCTCTTCGTGAAAATCTCTACCAATGCCATGACCACAAAAATCTTGCACCACTGAATACCGATTTTTTTCTGCGTGCGTTTGAATTGCGTGACCAATATCACCCAGCGTTGCCCCCGCTTTGACTTGTTCAATGCCTAAAAATAAGGATTCACGCGCCACGTCACATAAACGTTGTGCAAATGGAGCGACTTTACCTACACAAAACATCATGCTGGTATCACCGTGAAAACCGTCTTTAATTACGGTGATGTCGATATTGACGATGTCGCCTGATTTTAATTTTTTATCACTTGGAATGCCGTGACAAACTTGATGATTGATGGATGTGCAAATGGATTTTGGAAAGCCACGATAATCAAGTGGAGCAGGAATGGCATCTTGTACATTGACGATAAAATCATGACAAATGTCGTTAAGCTCTAAGGTTGTCACGCCAACTTGAACGTGTGGTGCAATCATATCGAGAACGTCAGCAGCAAGTCTGCCAACAATACGCATTTTTTCAATTTCAGCTTCGTTTTTAATGATAATACTCATGTTTCTTTGTATTTAAAGTGGTAAAAATTGACGTTAATAAACGCCTTTTGCATTCAAAAATGCCCCGTATTTACGGTCATCATCAAGAACGTGTTTGACTAGCCAGCCGTGAATAAACCCCCAAAATTCGGCTTTATTTGGTACATAGCCGCTCAATATCTGCTTTTTATATTCAATAATTTGTACAACTAAGTGTTTGTGGCTGTCATGTTGGCTATCGAGAGCAGGATATTTATAAAGTTCGAGTAATTTTTCTTCTTCGGCAAAATGGTAATGTGTGTAATCAATCAACGCATCAAACGCTTTAGAAATATCGACCATTGCCGCGTTATTGTACAAATGTTCCATGATGCTATTTGCAATACGAATTAAATGTTTATGCTGTTCATCCATGTGGGAAACGTTAATTTCAAACGCATCTTGCCATGTGAATGCGTCACCTTCTGTTCCATTATCGCTATGCACAAAGCGTGTAACTTGTTTTTGATGACGATCAAAAATTTTCCAACGCAAAATCGGTACATCTTCGAGCAATTTTGTAGGTAATTGCACCACTTTTGTATCTTCTAACGCACAGAGTTGAAACAAACTTGGAATTTTCAAAATAGCCGATTCTTCACCAAAAAAATCTTTTGCCCGCAAGGTGTCTAATACTTTATCGCCAATGCGCCGTTCAATTAACCCCGTCCGTATCACGTTAATGACATCAATGTCATCGCCTGAAATAACGCTACCAGCCTTAAATTCTTTTTCTTGAATGCCACTGATAATTCGACTCAAAATATCAACAGGCAAACCTTCTGAAAAGAGACTTGTAGTATTTAAAAAATTTCGCATTTCAACAAAATGCTGCACAGAATCAAATAAACCATTACGGCGAATCACTTCGGTATAAAGTTTAAGCGGTAAACGTAGCACGCGTACAAAAGATAAAGCGCGATAAGTATGACGCACTGCACTATCGCTTAAAATGGCCTCAGCACCAATAAATGCGCCTGCAGACAAACTACCAAACAAATTATCACGGGTGCATAACTTTTCAACCTGCCCACTCACTAATAGAAGAACGTCTGTTGGAATACTACCTTCTTTAATTAAAATCGCACCTGGATTTATATCGACAATAGGGTGATTGACCAACATTCTTAAATCGTAAAATGCCATGCCTGGAAAATTGGATTGCAAATAGGAAAACGCATGACGACGAAAACCTTCTGACATTCCCTTAATCAAAATATCTTCTGTCCCAAAAGAAGCATTTGAACCAATTTCTTTTTCTTCACTGGTCAATTCCGTTGCTCGATGCGCGAGCAAAATACGTGATGAATCATGAGCAAAATCTTTGGCTTCGCCGTGAATCATGCCACCACCAATATCAATTTTCTTCAAATCATAAGGTGTTAAATACGCATTCTTGACACGTTCAAAAGATTCCAAACTCAAACCAGGGGCAACAGGGTTATCCGTCACCATCGCTTTTAACGTATTCAACGACACGATGTCTGCAAAATGGGCGTAAGTTTTATAACCATCTTCCCAAAGCGTACGAAAAACAAATAAATTGGTTTCAACAGGATGTGGTGAAAAAACAGGTTTTACTTCCAAACCATCAACGTTGTTCCACTCATCAAAGACCAAATCTTGCACAGTAAAAAAATGTTTAAAATCGTCTTGTTTGATACCAAGCAACGCCGATAATTTCTTTTCAACCGAAGCACGAATTAACGGCGTGGCAAAATAACGAATTTTGCGCCCTGCTCTCATTAGAGCGGTTAAACCTGCAAAATGATCATCGTGTGCATGAGTGTGGAAAATACCATCAATTTGATCAATCCCAATACCTAATGCCGCAAGCGTATTGAGTAAATGAGGTCCCGCGTCAATTAAATAAACGTTACCTTGATAAGTGATAATGCTCGACATTGTAGGACGATTTGCATCCCAACCATCCCCTTCGCCAGAATGAATCACTGCAAAATACTCAGGCTCAAAACGTCTAAATCCAAGTGGATAAGCACACTCATATGTTTCGTTTTGGGCTAAATTTAAATTGATAATAAAGGATTCTGTTTGATAAGAAATTTTGAATATATTCAGTTCTAATCGTTGAATACTCACGCCATCTCGAATTTCAACGCTATGTGCGTTGTGAACAACAAGCGTATCAATGAAGTCACTGGTTGGGCGAATGGTTCCAAAAGCAAATTTGAGTTTTAAACGCATCATTTCGTCAGCTTGAAGCTCGCTGGCACCAGCTTCAAGCATTTCTTCGCGCGACACTAGCCCATAATTGCCACGATAAATGTAACGCAGTTGCGCTGAAATTTGTTCAGCGGTGCCAATTAACAGCGGTTTTTTGCCTGTGTTATTTGGATGATTAGGAATCATTAAGCCTTGTTTATAAAGCATTTGCAGCACTGGAAATTCGGCAAGATTTGCAAATTCACCGTTTTGCAATAACACGTCAGAAAGTAAAATAGCGTTCGGACCTTTTTCAAATATCACGCCGTCAATTTCTTGCAGCAAAATCAAGCCGCGTTTTGCCAAATGCTTCACTGCATCAGCTGGACAACCGCACAAAAGTCGAAAATTGATTTCTGGAATTTCAATCCAACTAATTCCGCGTGATACGTCAACTTTATACATTTTCATTTACTTAATTCCTTCGTTTTTCTCTCAAACAGTGCGTTGCCGCAATGTTTCATAGAGTAACACGCCAGTTGCCACCGATAAATTCAAACTTTCAACTGTGCCAAGCATCGGTAATTTAACAAGTAAATCACATTGTTCGCGTGTTAAACGACGCATTCCTTTTTCTTCTGCGCCAATCACTAACGCCATCGGTACAGTAAAATCGGTTTGATAAAGCGTATTTTCTGCTTCGCCTGCTGTGCCGATAATCCATAAACCTTCACCTTTTAACCAGCGCAAGGTTCTAGCCAAATTTGTTACCACATAAACAGGCACCGTTTCTGCCGCACCGCTTGCGACTTTACAAACGGTTGGTGTAATTCCCACTGCGTTGTCTTTGGTAATAATAATCCCGTGAACTTTCGTTGCATCGGCACTTCGCAAACACGCGCCCAAATTGTGTGGATCTTGCACATTGTCCAAGACTAGAAATAACGCTGTTTCGGTCAAATGTTCGACAGCGGTTTTCAATTCGTTTTCCGATAATTCTTCGGGCAAAGAAACTTCTAATACCACACCTTGATGATTCATGCCGTCAGCGAGTTTGTCTAATTTTTTACGGTCAACTTTTTCAAGCGGAACGTTCAATTCTGACAACGTATCAAGTAAGGCTTCTAAACGTTTATCGCTACGTTCAGTATTGAGCCAAACGCGAGTAATTTTTTGCGGTGAATACATCAAAGCCGATTGCGCGGCGTGAATGCCGACGATTTTTGTGAGTTTCATTTTTTAGTCTTTTTTAGCTGCAACTGCTTCAATCGGCAGAAGCGGAATGTGATATTGCGACAAAATAGCATTGATTTCTGCCGATTTTTCGCTAATCAGTTTGTCTAATTTTTCTTTGCGTTCCTTATCATTTTTACGCACACCCATTGTCATTTGATAATCAAATTTAACGCCTGCTTCAGATTTCATCGGGATAACGTGATAACCATTTGGATTTTGTGCCACGATGTGACCTGCCAAAACGCCCCATAAAATCACCGCATCAATTTTTTTGGCTTTTAAATCATCGGAAATTTGCATTGCCACGTTATGTTGTGCGTCACCTGTCATGCTTTGATAAGGGATGCCTTGTTCGAGTAAATCATGTTTTTGCATCCAATCCGTGCCTGCACCTCTGTCAAACATCGCCATTTTTAATTTTTCTTTGCGATTTTCTGGAAGCTGTCCAAGTTGCCAAGGGTCTTGAATATCATCAAAACCACGATTTTTAGCAATCAACAAAACATACGTCGAATGATAATAAGGTTGCGTGGTTTGAACCATGTCACTGCCTTCAGGCATTCCCATCACGATGTCGCATTTAAATTCTTTGCTTTCAACGGCATTTTCATCCACAAACGCATTGAGTGAATTACGAATAAAGCCAATGCGTTGTGGCAACCAAAAGTATTCCAATTCTTGACCAAGTTCTTTTGCGAATAACGAAGCAATTTTATTTTCAAAACCATCTTCTTTATTGCTTGAGTACGGTGGATTAAGTGGATCAGCGCAAACTTTAAACTTTTCAGCATTTGCGCTAAAAATGGATGCACTTAATACCAAGCCTAAAATAACAGCAGAGTTTTTCATTTTTTATCCTCAATAAAAAAAGCCCCAACCGAATAAGTCGGCTAGGGCTTTTTAGCTAACTAAAAAAGCAATTCAGAAATGCTTATTTGTTGCTTGGTAATGCGAAGACGGTCAAAGTTCCACCTAATTTAGTGAATGAACTTAAACTTCTGTATGCACCAACCGCACCCAAACCTTCTGAGTTTGAATTAGCTTCGCCGTTGTCTAAGCCAGCCGCAATACCGATACCCGCCCAGCCGCCGATACCTGAAAGAACGCCAACATATTGTTTGCCGTTGAATTCCCAAGTATTTACGTTACCGATGATGCCTGATGGCGTTTTGAAACGGTACAATTCTTTACCTGTTTTTGCGTCAACCGCTTTCAAGTAACCTTCTAATGTACCGTAGAATACAACGCCACCTGCTGTTGCAACTGAACCAGACCAAACAGAGAATGTTTCTTTGTTAGACCAAGCGATTTTGCCTGTTTTTGCGTCGAATGCTGTGAATTGACCTAAGTTGGTTGAACCATCTGGTTTGCCAGTCATAACGTCTGCGCCAGCAGGTCCCATTGTCAACGTCGCACCAACATAAGGTTGACCTGCAGTGTATGCAACTTCAAATGGTTCGTAGTCCATGCACAAGTGGTTGCCTGAAATGTAGAACAAGCCAGTTTGTGGAGAGTAAGAAACAGGTTGTTGGTTTTTAGAACCTAACGCAGCAGGGCAAACGCCAGCCGTGTTCACGTCTTCGCCGTTTTGTTCTGTTGAGTATTTAGACACAACTTCAGGGCGACCTGTTTTCATGTCAACGTGTGTTGCCCAGTTAACTGATTTGTCGAATTTTTCAGCTACTAATAATTCACCCGTTACGCGATCTAACGTATAGCCAAAACCGTTACGATCAAAGTGAACGATAGTTGGACGAGTTTTTCCATTGATTTCTTGGTCAACTAAAACTGTTTCGTTGATACCATCGAAATCCCATTCGTCGTGCGGAGTCATTTGATAAACCCATTTCACAGCCCCAGTGTCTGCATCACGCGCCCACAATGACATTGACCATTTGTTGTCGCCTGGACGTTGTACAGGGTTCCAAGTTGATGGGTTGCCTGATCCGTAATAAACGAGGTTCAATTTTGGGTCATAAGAATACCAGCCCCAAGTTGTACCGCCACCGATTTTCCATTGGTCGCCTTTCCAAGTGCTTGTACTTGAATTTTCGCCAACTGGTTGAACGCTACCGTCTTTCCAAGCTGTAGTTTTTTTCGGGTCAATCAATGTGTCTTTATCTGGTCCCATGCTGTAGCCTTTCCAAGCTAACTTGCCAGTGTTGATGTCATACGCAGCTAAGAAACCACGAACACCAAACTCACCACCTGAAATACCTGTGATAACTTTATCTTTAACAACAATAGGTGCTTGTGTGTTAGTCATACCCAATTTTGGGTCGCCGTTTTGAACGCTCCATACTCTTTTACCAGTTTTAGCGTCTAACGCTGTTAAAACGGTATCAGATTGTTGCAAGAAAATTTTGCCGTCGCCGTAAGCCAAACCACGGTTAACGGTGTCGCAGCACATAACAGGAATCGTTACGTCAGCGTCTTGAGTTGGGGTGAATTCCCAAATAACAGATTGTGTGTTTTGGTCGATTGCGTAAACAGTGTTAGGGAATGGTGTGTGGATGTACAAAACACCATTAACAACTAATGGTCCACCTTCGTGACCACGCAATACGCCTGTTGAGAAAGACCAAGCAGGTTGTAAATTTTTAACGTTGTCTGTAGTAATTTGGTTTAATTTACTAAAACGTGTGCCAGCATAATCGCCGCCCCATGTTGCCCAGTTAGCAGGGTTTTGAGTTAATTTTTCCAAATCAGCATTCGCTGATGAAATAGCTGGTGCTGCAAGCAACGTAGCAATGCTAGCTGTAAGCAACAAACTTTTTAAAGATTTCTTCATTGGGTTCTCCTGATATTCTGTTACATGACAGAACGGTAATTATGATTTACGACTAACGTTAGTTTTAGAGGGCAAATGCTTACAAGCAAAGCCACTCCAAGCGCGTAAATTTAACGATTTTGGCTAAAATGTCAAATTAAAAACCGTTAAAAACACTTTTTAACAACGGCAAATACCGCAGTTAATTGTTTTACTTTGTTAAAGAAAGTAAAGATTGCAGCTGCTTTGCCGCTCTTTCGCAACTCACAGCGGTTTGTTCAACCTGTTTTTGTAATGAAAAATCCGAACTTAACCCTTCCATCTCACGCGAAGCGTATTCATTCAACGGCTTACACGCAGTGTGCATGGCTTTCTCCGCTTCTAAAATAACGTCTGACGGCTCAACTTCCATCAACATCACCGCATTCGTCATGCTGTTTTGAAGTTTAAAAACATTCTCAACACGTTGTGTAAAGGCTTCTAACGTTTGATTATCTTCGCCATAACTACCCAAAAGCATCGTGTTACAGCCCAGTAACAGTGCCGAATTAACAACAAGAAACGCTTTTTTAATCACGTTCAAACCGCAATCGATTCAATTCGATCAACAAATGCACCTGAGGCAAGCTCTAAACCTTGTTTATAGAACTGACTTGCCGCATTTGCGTCACCTTGCGCTAAAGCTAAATCACCGAGCAAGCGGTAACTTTGCACATTCGGTTCAACGGTAATACTTTGTTTTAAATAACGTTCTGCTTTGGCGTAATCGGCACGCTGATTGCTTAATTTTCCTAATACCATCAACAAAATAGCATCATCAGCGTGACCAATTAACCAACGTTCGGCGGTTTCGAGTTGCAACACTGGATCAACCGATTGAATGTTGCCAAATAAAACCAGCAACGTGTCATTCCAGTTTGAAGACAGATTTTTAACCAACTCGCTTTCGATTTCAGAACCTGCACCCACATCAATCATCGCCGCAAAATAAATTGCCGCCACACCTTTCATCACTTTGATTGAAAGCGGCATTTCAGACCATAAACGACGTAATTCAGCAGTATTTTTTTGCAGCGCGGCTTCTTTGAGTAAATTACTAAAAACGTCCGTCTCAACCAATTTTAACTCTGCTTCCATCAACACTTTGTGCGTATTCAATGAAGGAATCAATGAACGCAACGCTTGCCAATCACCCAATTGTTGATAGGTTAAATGCAGCAAACGCAAAACACTTGCGTGCGTTGGATTCATGGAATGTAAACGAGTCAGAGTTTCTAAGGCTTGGTCGTATTGTTCACCCGATAAATTGAGTTCAGCTTGTGTCAAACCAATTGCAATTTCGGCATTATCGCCATGTTGAGCGGCAATTTGTAAATACTCATCACGTTTATCCATTGCTCCGCGTGATTGCGCGGCTCTTGCTGCTGTTAAATAGTGAATCAGCGGTGCGCCGCTGTGTGAAGCGTGTTTGATTAAAATTTCCTCGGCGTTTTCCCAATTGCCTTCCGCAGAATCAACTAACCCTTTGATTAAGGCTTGTTGTGAAATGTTTAACTTGTTTGTTTGAACACGTTTTCGAATTTGTTTTGGCAAACGAAATGACCAGCCAAGCAAACGTAAACTGATATACATTACAAAAAAGACAACAACTAAGATGCCTAAAAAGACAAATAACGACGTTTCAATTGACCACTGTTCAATGCCAATTAACACATAACCTGCGCTGTTCAACGTGGTTAAAAATTGGCTGCCAACAAAGCCCGCGTAACCAAGTCCACCTAAAATAATTAACGGAAAAAGCAATTTTTTCATGATAATTTCGTTCCTTATTGCGCGGGCGTAACGGCTGGATTTTCAACAGCGGCGGGTTGTTCTGCTGCTTTTTTCGTAACCGCCGACGTATCAGATAAGGCTTTGTCGGTTTCAATTCGCAATTTCGTGATGTCACGCAACATTTTTAGCGACAAACTAATGTCTGGAAATTGTGAGCGAATTCGCACTTCTGCTAATTTTTCAAGCGATGCCAAAAAGTGATCGGCATCTTTATCTTTAACAAAATTGCTCAAAATCCATTTATTCGCGTCCGCTAAACTCGCTTGATAAAGCGTGTCATTTTGTTGCACGAGCGCAATTTTGATCATTTCTAATTTCACGCGCGATTGTTCGCGAATAAATTGTGCTTGCTCTGGCGTTAAAATTTCGTTGACGTGTTGTTGAACGTGACGAATTGTCACCATACTTTCAAGTTGCCCAAGTAAATCGTCAGCTTTTGCTTTCGGTTTTGATGCAGGCACAACGGGCTGTTCCTCCACTTCTTTTCCCGCATAAGGCAAAAGCAACGTGAGCGAATCAATTTGTGTTTCTAAATTTTGCAGCGTTGCGTAAATTCCTACGACATCAACCGCTGCGACTTTACTCATGGCTGAAATATCTTTAGCGAGTTGCTCACGCACTTTGTATGCCGCCGCATCACCACTTTCACGCAAACGCTGATCAGCCGCCGCTAATGCTTCCAACGTCGTATTCACATCCCCCATTAAAAGCAATCGTTGATTCGCAACGCTGAGTAAATATTCCGCATCTGCGAGCAACCAATCGCCGCGTGTTTTGCCTAATTGACGCTGTAATTTTTGAATTTCTTCGGTTAAATCTTTGCGAACCGTTTCTAGTTTTTCATCGTGTAATTTTGAAAATTCAGCAATCGTATTACTAAAATGCGATTCTTTACTGCCAATATCAGCTTGTTCAGCAGCAAGTTGGGTTTGAATTGCAGCAAGTTGCGCTTGATAATCACTGATTTGTTGCGACACAACGCCTTTCATTTCGCCGCCCAAACCTTCTTGTTTTTCGCGTAATTGCTGCAAAAAATAATACCCTGCGCCTGCAACAACGATGATAATCAGCAAAATGACTAAGCCAAACCAAAATCCGCTCCGTGAACGTCTGACTTCTGGCGGTGTTTCTTTGACAGTTTTCTGTTGGTCAACGATTGTTTTTTCTTCAACCGATTCAATCAATTCAGCCACTTTCTTCCCCGTTTATTATCGTCGTTATTATATTAAGAATTGCGTCATCTGACGGCGTTTGCGCGAGTGCGATGTTTTCAAAACCGAGATTTTTTGCAATGGTTTGAATGCGCTCACTGACTACTATTAAAGGTATTTTTTTTAACAAATCGTGTTGCATTTCGGGCAACATCGTTACTAAATTTTTTATTGCTTCGCCGCTGGTTATCGTTATGAAATCTAATTGTTTTTGCAAAATTTCAGTGCAATCAATTTTAGGAATTTCACGCTTATAAACATCTTGATAACTGACATTTGCGCCACGTTTTTTCAATGTTTCGGCAAGTGTTTCACGTCCATTTTCACCACGAATTATTGCGATATTTTTTCGCGAAACATTTTGCAACTGCGCTAACTCAAGCAATGCCTCACTATTATAACCATGCTCAGGCATTAAATCGACGTTCAAACCTACAGTGATTAAGGCTTTTGCCGTCGCTTGACCAATGGCTAAACACGATTTTGTTTTTAATTGGCGTATTTTAGCATCATCAAGCAGTGAACAATAACACTGCACCGCATTTGTGCTTGTAAAAATAAACCAATCAGTTTGCACTAAATGTTGCTCGATTTCGCTGTTGCTTAAAATTATTGGGACAATTTCAAGCGTTGGAAAACGAATCGGAATACCATGATTTTCACGAATCAAATTGCACAAATTTTCTGCTTGATGCGCGGGGCGAGTGACTAGGATTTGGGCTTGTTTTAAATCAGCCATCAATCAATGCTTTCAAGATTTCAGCCGCACCTTGTCCTAGCAAATCATCGGCAAGACTTTCACCGATTTCAATTGCAGACACGCCACGTTTTTCAGCACGATAAATTACGTCGCCGTCAGGATTTCCCACTAATGCACGCATGAAAATTTCGCCATTTTCTAACTGAGCAAAACCCGCAATCGGCACTTGGCAACCACCGTTTAGTTTTGCATTCATCGCGCGTTCAGCGGTAACGCACACGGCTGTTGTTTCATGATGC
>JAQTOT010000174.1 GCA_028713145.1 Methylococcales bacterium | reverse complement strand
GAAATGCAGCTGTTACAACATCGGCGAGCGTTTTAACCCCCACTTTATCGACTGCGGCGGGAGATTATTCGACATTTCGTTTAATCGTAACCGCAGCTACAGGTGATTCCTCTGCGATTAACTCTGATTTTGGTACTTATGAAGGAACGACGGCTACGGTTGATGCAACGGGGATGAATCCAAGTCAAATTACAGCAGTGGCTTCAAATGCTAACAAAATTGCGGCAGGTGGAATTACGGGGACGATTAGTTTGAGCAATGTGCAGTTTGGCACGTTGTCCACAGCGTTGAATGCGTCTGCAACGATAACCGTAACCGATACCGCTTTAGCGGCAACAGCGTTGACGGCGATGGATACGAAATCAACCCCTCTTGTTAACGCTTCAGCAGTCACAACCATTACTGGCACTGCTTCTGAGATTGCAGCCTTTGCAACGGCGGGGGGAATTACGAGAGCTACGGATTTTGTCGCAACCATCAGTGATGCAGTGACTTTGGCGCAATTGGCAACGATTGATGGAGCAAATGGGGCGGGGGCGTTGACTTACGCGACAGTGACGGGAATTGCGGCGGATTTTGCAGCGGCAGATGGCACGACAACGGCTGGCAACACAACTTACGTCACAGCAGATAAAAACGTAATCGTGACCGATGCGGCAACCTTGGCGCAGTTGGCAACAATTGATAACGCAAATGGAAACGGCACGTTAACGTACGCCTCTGTCACGGGTCTAGCTGCAACGTTAGCGGCTAATGCTGGCGGGTATATCAAAGACGCAATTCCTGTCACGGTCACAGATGTTGGTGAAGTTGCCGCAACGTTATTGAGTGCAATCGGTGGGGCAACGACAGGAACAGTCACCGCGTCAGGTGTAACAACTGTAACGGGCTTAGCGTCTGACGTGACAGCGGCGTTGGTGACACCTGCAACGCTAGTGACCATCGCAGCAAATCCAATTATTACCTTGAGTGATTCGGGTTCAGTTGCCGCCACGGTTCTAAGTGCTATTGGTGGTTTAACGACTGGAGCCGTTACCGCGCCAAACGTCACAACCGTCACGGGTTTAGCGTCTGAAGTCACAGCGGCGTTGTTGACACCTGCAACGTTAGTGACTCCCGCGGCAAATCCCATTATTACCTTGAATGATTCGGGTTCAATCGCCGCAACGGTATTGAGTGCCATCGGTGGTGTGACAACGAGTGGTGTGACAGGTTCTACCATTTCAGCCGTCACGGGCAGTGCGTCTGAACTCGTGGCAGCGTTAGTAACACCTGAAACGAAAGTAACGGTTGCTAGCAATGCCGCCGTCACCATCAGCGATGCACCCGATGTCGCGCAATTGAAAGCCATCAATGACGCAACAACGGGCGCGATTACGTTAAACGTTACCAGTGGTGCGCTTTCAGGGACGGCAGCGAATGTATTTGACGCATTAGCGGGGATTACGAACTATACGGGAAATGTCACAATTACAGATCAGCCTACTGTTGCACAATTGAAAGCCATCAATGACGCGACATCAGGGACAATCACGCTTAATGTGACTAATGGTGCGCTTTCAGGATTAGCAGCGGATTTATTTGCCGCCTTGACGGGTATTTCGACCTATACAGGAACCGTCGCAATCACGGATGCGGCAACGGTCGCGCAATTGACAGAAATTAACGCGGCTACTTCAGGCTTAATCACCGCTGCATCCACCACACTGACGGGAACCGCTGCGGCAATTAAAATTGTAACCGATGCAATAGGTTCGAGTGGAGACAAAATTTCTCTTGGTACCATGACGAGTGAAGTCAGTAATGTTCCCGTCACCATCAGTAATGCGCCCAGCGTCGCAGAATTGAAATCTATCAATAACGCAACATCGGGGGCGATTACGCTCAATGTGACGAATGGTGCGCTTTCAGGGTTGGCGGCGGATGTATTTGCCGCATTGGAGGGCATCACTAACTACACGGGAGATGTCGCGATCAATGATGCGCCATCCGTCGCACAATTAAAAGCCATCAATGATGCGACAACAGGAGCGATTACGCTGGGTGTTACTAATGGTGCGCTTTCAGGGGTGGCAGCAGATGTTGCAAGTGCATTGGCTGGCACCATCACACAGCATACGGGGGCTGTCACAATTACCGATTCAACTTTCTTAGCTTCCTCGCTTTTAAGTACCATCAACGCTAAAACAGATGGCTTAATCACAGCCGCAAACATAACCACTTTGACGGGCTCGGCTGCTGAAATCACGGCGGTAACGAATGCAAGCTCAGCGGAAATTGCTCTGCCTGCTTTAGTGAATTTAAGCCTTAGCGATGCCGTTTCAGCGACAACGTTTAATGGTACCTTTTTCACTCAAAGTCCCATCACAGTTACTTTGGCAAATGTTGCAAATAATGCAATCACTTCTGTTGATGCAACGGTTGCGTCTGGCAACACATTGAAAATTGACGGGAGTACATTGACTGGTATAAACGCATTAACCTTCGATGGTACGTTAGAAACAGACGGTCAATTCTCTGTCACGGGCGGAGCGGGAGCGGATGTAATAACGGGCGGCTCAGGTATTGACAACATTTATGGTGGGGCAGGTGCTGATTCAATTACGGGTGGTGCAGGTGATGACGTTCTTTATGGTGGTAATAGTTCAACTAATGATAATGCAACGGATACGTTCCACTATTATTTCAATACAAACGAAGGCTCAGATTTTATTTATGGTTTTAATGCTGGTGGAAATGCAGGATTTATTACAAACCAAGACCGAATTCACGTTCATGGTGCGGGTTTGACGTTTGCTGATAATGTTACCGTTGCATCATCATACGGCATAACGTTTGTTTCGTTTAAAGTGCCTGTAGGAATCGGGATTACAGCCCCCACTACAACAATTGGCTTGATGGGTGTTGCTCTGGCTAATGTAACGGCAGATGATTTTGTATTTGGTGCGTAATTGGTTGCCTAAAGCAAATCCCCCTGCGCTATCGCGCTCCCCCTTCAAAAAGGGGGAAAACCATTAAAATCAAAAGCCGTTGTTTTTTTATCTTTAGCCCCCTTTTTGAAGGGGGCAGCCTGAAAGGCTGGGGGATTTGCTTTTGATTTTGCTTTAAAAAAACCGCCTTCTGTTGCGAAACGGGAGGGCGGTTTTTTTGTGCTATGCTTTTAGCAAGTCTAACAACCAAGATCACCAACACTATGATTAGCAAATACTTCAATCCCTACACCGACTTTGGTTTTAAAAAACTTTTCGGTGAAGAAGGCAGCAAAGATTTGTTGATTGATTTTCTCAATCAGCTTTTACCGCCACATCATCAAATCAAAGCATTGAGCTTTAAAAATCCTGAAAATCTGGCAGAAACCATCGACGAACGCAAAGCAATTTTTGACATTTATTGCGAAAGCCCAACAGGTGAAAAATTCATTGTTGAAATGCAAAAAGCCAAGATGCACTTTTTCAAAGATCGCTCACTGTTTTATTCAACGTCACCGATTCGTCAGCAAGCCCAAAAAGGTGTTTGGAATTTTGAATTACTGCCTGTGTATTTCATTGCGATTTTGGATTTTAAATACGACGAAAAAGAAGAAGAACGAAAATTTAGACGTGATGTTTGTTTAAAAGATCAAGACGGCGATGTTTTTTATGACAAGTTGCATTTTAAATTTTTGCAAATGCCGCTTTTCAACAAACAAGAACACGAACTCGAAACCCACTTTGATAAGTGGGTGTACTTTTTAAAACACCTTGAAGATTTTGACCATATTCCTGCCATTTTAAACGAGCCGATATTTCAGAAAGGTTTTGAGATTGCCGAAATGTCTCATCTTGACAGTGACCAATACGATGCTTATTTGAAAAGCAGAATTTCTTACAACGAAGAAAAAGCGGTGTTGGATACGGCATTTGATGATGGAAAAAAAGAAGGAATTGAGGAAGGCAAAATTGAAGGTAAGATTGAAGCAATACTAGAAACAGCTAAAGCGATGCTTATCAAAGGCTTTGATGTTGACACGATTGCTGAAATCATCAAATGGCAGCCTGCTGAAATTAAAGCATTAAAATAGACTTGGAAGTTGATTTTACGTTTGCGTAATTGATAGCCTAAAGCCCTCCCCTTCAGCCTTTCAGGCTGAAGGGGAGGGCTTTTATGTTGCGATTTTGGTGAGGTTTAAAAATGAAAAGAGTTAGATTGACGTGCAATTACACACAATGTTCCTGACAGATTTTTTCACTATCGGCTTCACTCAACGGTTGTTTTGTTAAACCGCAAGTAAAACCATCAGCAATGAGGGTGAAATACTGACAGGTTTTGCATAATCCAAAGGTTTGCGATTGATTGGCTTTTTGCAGCGCGAGGAGCGCGTTCATAAAACTATCTTCATGATTTAAAAAATCATGCTGGCTAAAGATTTCATTGGCTTTTTGATACAGCGGCGCGGGACACGCTTTTTCTAAAATTGCTTCGCCTTCGGGCGATAATTTTAAATGAATCACGCGCTTATCTTGTGCATCGGTAGTTTTTTCAATGTAACCGTTGCGCTCTAACAGCAACAACGTTTGAGATACTGTGCCGCGTGTCATGCCTAAATAATTGGCTAAGGCGGCAGGAGTGTCGCTGTAGCGATTACAGCGTGAAATATAATCAAGCACCTGTAAATGTACAGGTTGCAAGCCGAGTTCAGTGCATCGGCGACGTTCTTCAGAGCGAATCAACGCCACCATGCGTTCAATGGGAGCATACACATCAATGACTGCCATAAATTGTATTTTTAATGCCTCTCATAATTTTGGAATCTGCAAAGATTAGCATAAAAATTTTAACAAAAAAGGCGCAAAGACAACTTGGAGACAAATCTTTGCGCGAGTTGAGGTAAGTATTAGCTTTGTCCAGGCAACATTCCGACCGAACCAGGTTTAATGCGCTTGCATGTCACCACAACGTCTTCTAAATGACATTGCTTTTTGTCTGCGGCACCTGTTTTGCAATCTGTGCAAACTAATTTGCCTTGATCTTTAATTTCTTCAACATGCCAGCCATACCCTTGCAATTGGCAAAAACGTTTTGCAAAACGATCGACCGTGTAAGGTTTTTGAGCATTTTCCTTCGCGGCTTCTGCTGTCGCACAACTTGCTGCGGGCAGTGTGTTTGCCATTAAATCTCGATAAACATATTCCGTTGCATTTGAAACCGTTGAGCCAAGCAACAGCGCGAAAACCAATCCAATTTTTGATAATTTCATAATCACACCCTAGCTTAAAACACGAATGTTCATTTGCGCGGCTTCTTCGTTAAGCTGCTGTTGAATCGGAGCGAATTTTTCATCTTCGCTGTGTTTTACCATCACAATTGTGGTGATAATCGCCAGCACCACGCCGCCGACATAAAGCCAGAATTTGTCGTTGTCTTCGATTTGTTCGATATTTTCGTTCATTGTCCAATCCTCATTTATGTATTTTTATAAAACGACTTTGCGTTTCTTACCATCTTAACTGTGGCGAATCGATACTATAAAAAGCATTTTGGATTGTCAATGAAAATATCGAATCGCTATAGGTTGTATTTCAGGTAGAAAAACACGCTATACTATTGATTCACTATCATTAGGAGGGTTAATACTCATGAAAATAACAAAAAAAATCTTATCAAC
>JAQTOT010000173.1 GCA_028713145.1 Methylococcales bacterium | reverse complement strand
AGACGACTTACGCACGCAAGAATGGCAAGAATATCTTGAACGCGAGAAAGGCGTTAAAACCTTAGCCGTTGCGATGAATCAAACCGATAAAATCAAACAACTTACTTCGCTTTGCCATAAATTAGTACCACGTTTAGAAAGTCGCTCAAAACCTTTGCACGCGCTGATTACAGGTATTCCGAATGTGGGAAAATCAACCATTATTAACGTGTTAGCAGGTCGAACCATTGCCAAAACAGGCGACGAACCAGCGGTAACAAAACATCAGCAACGTATTGATTTGGGCGATGGGTTGGTTTTATTTGATACACCTGGTGTGCTTTGGGGAAATATCGAGAACCAAAACAGCGGTTATCGTTTAGCCGCAACGGGGGCAATTAAAGACACCGCGTTTACGCATGAAGATGTTGCCTCGTGGACAGCAGAATTTTTGTTGCGTGATTATCCTGAATTCGTCAAAGCGCGTTATCAACTTGAAACCGTGCCTGAAAATGAAACGGAATTACTCAACATCATTGGAAAAAAACGCGGTTGCTTGAAATCAGGTGGAAAAATCAATGTAGACCAAGTGTCGAAAATTTTAATTGGCGAATTACGCACCACAACGCTGGGCAAAATCACGCTTGAAACGCCTAAAATGATTGAACGAGAAATGGCTGAACTTGAAATTATTCGCGCTGAAAAGGCTGCAAAAAAATTAGCGAGAAAAAAACGTGACTAAAAATTACGACGAAATTGATGCGAGCTTGATAAATCATTTGCAAGATGGCTTTCCAATTTGTGATGAGCCGTATTTGCAAGTAGCAAATGAATTAGGTTTAACCGAAGACGATGTGTTAAATCGGTTAAAAAAATTACTTGAAAATGGCACGCTCACTCGTTTTGGTGCGTTGTATCATGCTGAGAAAATGGGCGGTGCGTTAACGCTTGCTGCATTGAAAGTTCCTGACGCGGATTTTGAAAAAGTCACTGAAATCGTCAATGCGTTTCCCGAAGTCGCACATAATTATCAGCGCAATCACGAATTAAATATGTGGTTTGTTGTCGCAACCGAAACACCGCAGCAACTCGACGAAACACTTGAAAAAATTGAGCGGCAAACAGGCTTGCATGTTTTTAATATGCCAAAAATTAACGAATATTTTGTTGGTTTAAAGTTGGAGGCATAAATGGATTTTAACGACATTGATTTGCAGATTATGCGAGCAACGCAAGCAGGTTTGCCGCTCGTTTCAAAACCTTATCATGCGGTTGCAGAACAATTGAATTTGCCTGTTGAAACCGTCATGGCGCGATTTGAGGCAATGCAGAAAAATGGGGTGATTCGCCGCATTGGTGCCGTGCCAAATCATTACAAATTAGGCTATATCTTTAACGGCATGACTGTTTGGAATGTGCCAGATGCGCGCGTGGATTTATTGGGTGAAATCATTGGACGATTGCCATTTGTGAGCCATTGTTATCATCGTCCGCGCCATTTACCCGATTGGAATTACAACTTATTTGCGATGGTTCATGGCAAAAGTGAAGCTGATGTGCATCACCAAATTGGGCAAATTGTCGTATTATTAGGCGAGTTCAATTTAGGTCACGATGTGCTTTACAGCACTAAAATTTTAAAAAAAACGGGCTTTCGTAGCGGAGTAAAAAATGAAAACTAAACAAAAGGGTTTTACGTTAATTGAATTGATGATTGCAGTGGCGATTGTTGGGATTCTAACGAGTGTGGGTTATCCAAGTTATCAAAGTCACGTTAGAAAAGCTAAACGTGTTGAAGCGCAAGGCGCGTTAGTGTCTTTTGCGACGGCAATGGAACAGTGGCGCGTTGAAAATAATAGTTACAAAGCTGGAACGGATGGCACAGATATGTCTCAGATTTTTGCTAATCAAGTTCCTACCGATGGTGGGACGAAAACGTACACATTGAGTTTGGTGTCTGATGCCACTTCTTACACGCTCACAGCAACGCCAGATGGCGCACAAACCTCTGATGTATGTGGCACATTGACGCTTACAAGTACAGGTGAAAAAGGGGCAAATGGTACTTCGCCCGATACAGCAGGTTGTTGGGATTAACTGAAATGAATTTGTCATAGAAAATTCATTGACTTATACCAATAAGTCTATAAAATCGCAGCCAGCTCGAAATAGATTTACCGTTATGCTTATCTTCACGAAGTTTTAGTTGTACCGCTCGTCCTGCTTAATCCATGAAGTAATCTTTAATTTCACAGCTCTACCACCCGCAAGGGTTTTCAAAATTTTTTAAAAAGGCTACAACAATGGCAACAGGTACAGTTAAGTGGTTCAACGCTGAAAAAGGTTTCGGTTTTATTCAACAAGAAAGTGGTCCAGATGTATTCGTTCACTTCCGTAATATTGCTGGTTCAGGCTTCAAATCATTAGATGAAGGACAAAAAGTCCAATTCACAGTGACTCAAGGTCAAAAAGGTCCACAAGCTGAAGAAGTCACCGTACTTTAAGGCTAACTAAAAAGCCGCCGTTTCGTTAAGAAGCGGCGGCTTTTTTGTGTCTGTGAGAAAATGAACCTTTCAATCTAACACCAACTTTTATGACGCATTCTCTTTTTTGGCACGATTACGAAACGACAGGCGCAAATCCGCAAAAAGACCGACCAATGCAATTTGCAGGCGTGCGAACCGATTTAGATTTCAACATTATCGATGAACCGATTTCGATTTTTTGCAAATTAAGTTTAGATGTTTTGCCGCATCCGCAAGCGTGTTTAATCACTAAAATCACACCACAACAAGCCGATGAAAGAGGTGTTTGCGAAGCCGAATTTATGCGCCAAATTCACGCTCAACTTTCGCAACCACATACTTGTAGCTTAGGTTATAACTCGATTCGTTTTGATGATGAAGTGACGCGCCACAGTTTGTATCGTAATTTTTACGATGCTTATGAACGTGAATGGCAAAACGGAAATTCGCGTTGGGATTTACTCGATGTGTTTCGCGCCGCACAAGCGTTGCGTCCTGACGGTTTTAACTGGGTTTATGATGATGAAAGAAAACCGATTTTTAAATTAGACCAGCTCACTGTTGCTAATAACATTCAACATTCAAACGCGCATGATGCGTTGGCGGATGTTTATGCCCTGCTCGCGTTAGCAAATTTATTACGTCGCGCACAACCGCGTTTATTTCAGTTTTTATTTGAGCATCGCACTAAAGCACAAGCATCAAAATTACTTGCTGTAGGTACTGGAACGCCACTAATCCATATTTCGGGTATGTATCCAGCCACTCAAAACTGTTTGGCGATTGTGCTGCCGCTTTGCGTACATCCGAAAAATACGAATGAAATTGTCGTTTATGATTTAAGTGTTGACCCAACGCCTCTGCTGACGCTTTCTTCTGAAGAAATTAAACAACGTCTTTTTGTCGCCAAAGAGGATTTACCCGAAAATGTCGCGCGAATTCCGTTGAAAACTGTTCATATCAATAAATGCCCAGTGCTTGCGCCGATGTCGGTTTTACGTCCACAAGATGCGGCGCGTTTAAAGATTGATGTTGAAACCTGTTTGAAAAATGGAGAATTGTTAGCAACGGTTTTAAAACAACAGCCATTAACTTTCACAGATAAAATTTCTGCTGTTTTCAATCAGCCTTATGTGGATTCACAAACATCAGTGAATGTTGATTTAGCGTTATATAGCGGCGGTTTTTTTTCACATGTCGATAAAAAAGCAATGGTACAAATCCGCAATGCCTCGCCTGAAAAATTAGCGAGTTTGCCGCATTACGAAGATAAACGTTTGCCTGAAATGTTGTTTCGTTATCGAGCGCGAAACTATCCCAATACATTGAACGCACAGGAATGGACAACGTGGCGTGAATTTTGTGTCGCACAATTAACGCAAGAAAGTGCAGGCGCAAACATTCGACTAAATGAGTATTTACAACAGGTTAAGCTATTACAAGAACAAGGTGCAGATGCAAAAATCACAACCGCGCTGCTTGATTATGCACACGATAAAATGTGGCAATTAGATATTAACCTTTAAAGCCTTTCGCCAAAATATAAACTTCATTACTGCGTGGTCTTGAAGCCTTAGGTTTTCGAATCACCACGCTGTTGAAGGCTTGCCCCACTTCTTTGAAATAGACTTCAAAACCTTCGCCTTGAAAAACTTTTACTAAAAAATTACCATTTTTTGTGAGTACGGTTTTTGCAGTATCTAACGCCAACTCACACAAATACATGGCGCGTGCTTGGTCGGTACTTTTATTTCCGCTCATATTCGGAGCCATATCCGACAAAACCAACTGAATCGGCGCGTTATTCAAAACAGCATAAAGTTCATGCAAAACGCTTTCCTCACGAAAATCACCAATAATCATATCCACGCCTTCCAGCGGTTCCATTGGCAAAATATCGAGTGCAACCAGTCGTCCATTTTTACCCAAAAGTTGCCGTGCAAATTGTGACCAACCACCAGGTGCCGCGCCTAAATCGACCACGTTTATTCCTGATTTGAGTAAATTATCTTTATCGTTAATTTCTTTGAGTTTGAATACCGCGCGAGAACGATAACCCTGCGCTTGTGCCATCTTGACGTAAGGGTCATCGAAATGCTCTTGCATCCATTGTGTGCTGCTTTTAGTTCGTGCCATTGATTGCCACTTTTCGTGTAAAATAAATCATCATTAAGTCTTAAAATTTCTAGGAAAAATAAAATGGATGCTGTAAAAAAGAAAAAATTGAAATCCGACGCTCATCATTTAAATCCCGTTGTCATGATTGGGCAATCGGGTTTGACGGCAGCAGTCATTGCGGAAATTGAATTAGCACTTGATGCTCATGAATTGATTAAAGTCAAAATCCGCGCTGAACGTGATGAACGTAAAGAAATTTGCACCGAAATTTGCGCTGCAACAACGGCTGAGTTAATTCAAGCGATTGGACAAATTATTGTGATTTATCGCCACAATCCAAAAAAATAAGATTACGCCCTTTCAACATACTCGATGAAAGGGCATCATTTTCAAATCGCTGTTTTCAAAAATTCAGCCACTGCATTCAACGCCAAAGTTTGTTGTTCAACTTTTTCATCACGCAACGATTTTACAGCAATCTCACCACGAGATACTTCATCTTCACCTAAAATCAACGCGAATTTCGCCCCGCTTTTATCGGCTTTTTTGAATTGACTTTTGATACTACCACCCGCGCAATCGAGCTGTAATTTCAACGTCGGAATTTCAGAACGTAGTTGTTCAGCTAAACGCAAACCGATTTTTTCAGCTTGTTCACCAACACGAATAAAATACACATCCACCGTATTTTCAATTTTTAAATCCAGCGTTTCGAGCAATAACAACAACCGTTCCATGCCCATTGCAAAACCGATTGCTGAATTTGCTTTGCCACCGAGTTGTTCAATTAAACCGTCGTAGCGTCCACCCGCGCAAATCGTACCTTGCGAGCCGAGTTCATCTGTGACCCATTCAAAAACGGTTTTGCTGTAATAATCCAATCCACGCACTAAACGGGTGTTGATTTCATAACTCACGCCTAAATCGGTGAGCGAGTCTAAAATTGATTGAAAATGTTGCTTTGAATCGTCGCCTAAATAAGCCATCAGTTCAGGCGCATTTTTGACCACATCTGCCATGGCGGGATTTTTGGTATCTAAAATTCGCAATGGATTGGTTTTTAAACGGCGCAAACTGTCTTCGTCCAACGCTTCTAAATGTTGCTCAAAATACGTAACTAACGCATCACGATAAACCAAAAGATCTGCC
>JAQTOT010000013.1 GCA_028713145.1 Methylococcales bacterium | reverse complement strand
TGTGTGAAGGCTTGCTCGGTGCAATCGTCGTTTTCATCTTTTGCAGAAAAAATGACTTGTTTAATTGCAATACCGTATTTTTTCGCAAATTCAAAATCACGTTGGTCATGTGCAGGAACTGACATTTCTGCACCTGTGCCGTAACTCATTAACACGAAATTCGCAATCCAAACGGGGACGCTTTCGCCTGTAATCGGATGCAACGCCGTAATGCCAGAATTGATACCACGTTTTTCCATCGTTTCCATCGCGGCTTCGGAAGTTTCCATCGTTTTGCAATCTTTGATGAACGCGCGAATGTCGGCATTTGTTTCAGCGGCTTTTAATGCGAGCGGATGTTCAGCGGCAACGGCTAAATACGTTACGCCCATCAAGGTATCAGGACGGGTGGTGTAAATGCGAACAGGATTCTCATTTGGCACAGCAAAATCCATTTCCACGCCTTCCGAACGCCCAATCCAATTCGCTTGCATGGTTTTAACTTGTTCTGGCCAGCCGTCAAGTGTTTCGAGCGAATCGAGCAATTCTTGTGCGTAATCAGTGATTTTCAAAAACCATTGCGCGATTTCTTTGCGTTCAACTTTGGTATCGCAACGCCAGCAACAACCGTCAATTACTTGTTCATTCGCCAAAACGGTCATATCGTGCGGACACCAATTCACAGGCGCGGTTTTTTTATAAACCAAACCCTTGTCCAAAAGTTTTAAGAAAAACCATTGTTCCCACTTGTAATAATCAGGGTCACAAGTGGCAATTTCTCTGTCCCAATCGTAGGCAAAACCTAAGCGTTTTAATTGGTCGCGCATGTAATCGATATTGCTGTAAGTCCAATCAGCAGGATGCACTTTATGTTGCATCGCGGCATTTTCAGCAGGCAAACCAAACGCATCCCAGCCCATTGGTTGCAACACGTTTTTGCCGAGCATACGTTGATAGCGTGAAATTACGTCGCCGATGGTGTAATTACGGACGTGTCCCATGTGCAATCTGCCGCTCGGATACGGGAACATGGAAAGGCAATAGTATTTTTCTTGGTCAGGTTTTTCGGTGACATTGAAAATTTTTGAAACCGCCCACGCTTGTTGGACTTGGGTTTCGATTTCTTGAGGTTGATAAATTTCTTGCATGGTTTTGAGTGATTAAATTGTCAAAACCGTAGATTATAAAGATAAATGGTGTGCTTTTTTTAAATCTGACGGTTTATTTTTTAAATTAGAGAAGATGGTAAATTTGTGATGAATTCTAAAAATTGGTTTTCATCGAGAATTTTCACGCCTAATTTTTCAGCTTGCGTAAGTTTGCTCCCTGCGGCTTCACCCGCTAAAACAACGGTCGTTTTTGCTGAAACACTGCCTGACACTTTCGCGCCAAAACTTTCTAATTTCGCTTTGATTTCATTGCGCGGTGAACTGAGCGTGCCTGTCAAAACCCATGTTTGACCCGCTAAAAATTTTTCTGTGGCAGAATTTGAATCGCTTTCATTCCAATGCACACCCGCTTCAAGTAAATCTTTAACCAATTGGTTTTGGCTTGGATTATCGAAAAAGTTCCGTACATTTGTTGCTGTCACAAGTCCCACGTCAGGAACTTGCTGCAGCGTTTCAATGTCTGCTGTGCGTAATTTTTCTAGCGAGCCAAAATAATTGGCTAAGTTTTTCGCGCCACTTTCGCCGACTTCAGGAATACCTAGCGAGGTTAAAAATGTTGCCAACGTGGTGTTTTTTGACGTTTCAATCGCGCTAAGAATCTTTGCCGCATTTTTTTCGCCTTGACCTTCTAACAAAGCAATATCTTCAATTCGCAAACGGTAAATATCCGCAACGCTTGTTAAAACGCCTTGTTCACATAAAACGTCAATCAATTTTATCCCAAGTTGACGAATGTTCATGCAGCCGCGCGAGGCGTAGTATTTAATACGTTCAGCAACTTGTGCGCCGCAGGCTAATCCACCGCTGCAACGATAAGCGGCTTGGTTATCAACTCGAATGACAGGCGAATTACAAACAGGGCAATTTGGGGGCATGATAATTTTTTTGCGCTCGTCGCCTTGCGAAACAACTTTAGCCACTTTTGGAATCACATCGCCAGCGCGGTGAATTTCAACGCTATCACCAATGCACAAATTCAATCGTTCAATTTCATCCATGTTGTGCAACGTTGCGTTGCTAACGGTTACGCCGCCAACAAAAACAGCTTCAAGCCGCGCAACGGGTGTTAAAACTCCAGTGCGTCCAACTTGAAAATCGACATCAAGTAATTTCGTTGTCACAACTTGTGCGGGAAATTTTCGCGCAACAGCCCATTTTGGCGAGCGAGAAATAAAACCGAGTTGTTGCTGCAAATCAAGCGCATCAATTTTATAAACAATGCCATCAATTTCCATCGGTAAAGAATCGCGCAAATTTTCCATGCGCTGATAATCTTGCTCGAAAGCGGCTTGATTCGCGACAAAATAGCCGTTGTTTGGATTACCTTTAAAACCTAATTCATGCAAATAATGCAAAATTTCAGAATGCCGTAAAAATTCACGTTCGCCTGAATACTCGCCGATGCCATAAGGTAAAAATTGCAATGCGCGTTCAGCCGCAATTTTCGGGTTCAATTGCCGAATCGTGCCTGCTGCTGCATTTCGCGGATTGACAAAAGCACGACCATTTTCAGTTTGCGCCAATTGATTGATTTGTTCAAAAACGGCTTTGCTCATAAACACTTCGCCGCGAACTTCTAAAATCTTAGGTGGATTTTTTGTGTGTAATTTAAGCGGAATGGCTTGAATCGTTTTTACCGTGTGCGAAACATTTTCACCAATTTGCCCATCACCGCGCGTTGCTGCGTAAATCAACAAACCGTTTTCGTAACGCAAACTAATCGCTAGCCCATCAAGTTTGGGTTCACTAAAAATGGGCAATTCAGCAAACGGTAACTCGAGTTCTTTTGCAGCTTTGACAAAAAAATCGACCGTTTCATCAATCGAAAACGCATTAGCAAGCGAAAGCATTTTGATGTTGTGGGTAATTTTTTCAAACGAGCTGCTTGCAATCGCACCGACACGTTGCGTCGGTGAATCAGGTTGTAACCAATCAGGATTATCTTGTTCGATAGTTTGTAGTTTGCGAAACGCCGCATCATATTCGGCATCAGAAACCAGCGGTGCATCTAAAACATGATAAGCGTGATTCCAATCGTTAAGTTGCTCTACAAGGCGTTGATAATCGTTTTTTAACATTGAATTCAAAATTTAGTGACTTAAAAAAAGCCGAGCCAGTGAAATCTGACTCGGCTTGTTTGTGCTTTTAAATTTTACAAATTATCTAAAATAGCTTTTTTCACTGCGTCCAAACTTGCGTCAATCGTGACAGGTTTTTCATTTGCACATTGCATCATCGCGGTGTCAGGGTCTTTGATACCGTTGCCTGTTAAGGTACAAACAATCGTGCTGCCATCTGGAATTTTACCCGTGCTGATGTCGTGCAACGCGCCTGCTAATGAAGTCGCTGAAGCAGGTTCACAGAAAATTCCTTCAAATTGTGACAACATTTTTTGTGCCGCTAAAATTTGTTCGTCGGTGAATTTATCGAACCAACCATTTGATTCTTTTTGCGCTGTCCATGCTAAATCCCAAGATTGTGGATGACCGATACGAATCGCTGTGGCAATCGTTTCAGGATTATCCACCATTTCACCTAATGCAAACGGTGCTGCACCAGCCGCTTGATAACCGCACATCACAGGTGTATTTCGGCTAACTCGGTCAGTGAAGTATTCTTTGTAACCTTTCCAATAAGCCGTGATATTGCCAGCGTTTCCAACAGGTAAGCAATGAAAATCTGGCGCAAAACCGAGTTCATCAACAATTTCAAATGCCGCCGTTTTTTGTCCTTCTAAACGGTATGGATTGATGGAATTCACAATTGTCACAGGTGCATGGTCAGCAACTTCTTTGACTAACGCCATGCCACGGTCAAAGTTGCCGTTGATTTGAATGATTTTCGCGCCATACATCAAGGTTTGCGCGAGTTTGCCGAGGGCAATTTTTCCTTCTGGAATTAACACAAACGCTTGAATGCCTGCACGAACTGCATAAGCTGCTGCCGCTGCTGACGTGTTTCCTGTTGAAGCGCAAATAATCGCTTGGCTGCCTGCTTCAATGGCTTTGGTTACAGCCATTGTCATGCCACGGTCTTTGAATGAACCAGTTGGATTTAAACCTTCAAATTTGACGTAAATTTTTACGTCTTTGCCGATTAAACGCGGAATGTTGTGTAACTCAATTAACGGCGTGTTGCCTTCGCCCAAACTGATAATGCGCGTCGATTCACTGACGGGCAAACGTGAGCGATAATTTTCGATTAAACCTGTGTAGCGTTTCATTTTGTTTCCTATAGTTTTTTGGTTTTGGGTAAAAAGGGCTAATTTTACCTTAAAATCGGGGCAAATTCGGTATCAAAAAGCCTATTCAATACTTTCATATAATGCCAAATACTGTTCCGCACTGTTTTTCCACGAAAAATCACCGTGCATAGCGTTAGTTTGTAACTGTTGCCAAACTTGCGGAATGTTGTGTACAAGCATTGCGCGTTTGATGGCTTCAAGTAACGCGCCCGCGTGTTCATCATTGAAAATAAACCCTGTTGCAGTGCCTTCTACAATCGATTCGGGCAACGTATCGATAACCGTATCGGCTAAACCACCTGTTTTTCTGACAATCGGCAAGGTGCCATAACGTTGGCTATACATTTGATTTAAACCACAAGGTTCAAAACGCGACGGCATTAAAAATACATCTACGCCCGCTTCAATTGAATGTGCAAGAGATTCATTGTAGCCGAGCGTTAATGACATTTTGTGTGTATAGGCTGCTGCAAATTGCTGTAATCGATGCTCAAAACCTTTATCACCACTGCCTAAAATCACTATTTGTACGGGGAGTGTCAATAATTCCTGCAAGCAATCAAGTAATAAATCAATGCCTTTTTGCTCTACTAAGCGACTAATTAAACCTAACACCAAAACATTTTCATCTTTGGGTAAATTCAAATGCGTTTGCAGAGCGACTTTGTTTTTGACTTTATTTTCAAGCGAATACGAAGAGTATGTATGAGCAATTAAATGGTCAATCTCGGGATTCCACTCTGCATCAATACCGTTAATAATGCCGACCAAATCGTCATTGCGATAAATCAACAAACCTTCTAAACCGTAACCAAATTCAGGCGTTTGAATTTCTTGAGCATAAGTTGGACTTACGGTTGTGATTTTATCGGCATAAGCAATTCCGCCTTTGATAAACGAAATCATGCCGTGAAATTCAAGCCCGTCTTGCGATAACAGTTGTGATGGCAATTGCAGCGCCGCAGCGGTAAGACCACTAAATAAGCCTTGATACGCCATATTGTGAATGGTGAAAACGGTTGGTGGGCATTGATATTCAAGCGATAACAAGGCTGGAACTAATCCCGTTTGCCAATCATTGCAATGAACAACATCGGGTTTCCAGTCAAGTTCAGCGCGATTCATCGCAATTTCAATCGCCACGCGGCAAAACAAGGCAAATCGTTCCGCATTATTGGGGTAAGAATGTCCAAACGCATCAACATACGGATTACCCGCCATTGCAAAATACTCAGGGCAATCGACGAGCAATACAGGAACAGTGCTATCAGGTAATTTCGTTTCAAGCAGTTTTACTGTATGAGACCCCAAGGAAAAAGTGCTATGCAAATGGACTTCGTTATCTAATTTTAACGAACCATAATTAGGTAAAACTAAACGAACATCTTGTCCTAAAGTAGAAAGAGCTTTCGGCAAACTACTCGACACGTCAGCCAGTCCGCCTGTCTTAATCAACGGATGCGCTTCACTGGTGACAAAAAGAATTTTCTTCATAGAAATAAATTAAATTTTTAGAATGATTGCCCCAAGTGGCGGCAACGTTAAAGTCAGTGAATAATTTTGATTCATCCACGGCTCATCTTCGGTTTCAACTACGCCATTACCGATATTTGAACCTGCGTAATAACTTGAATCAGAATTAAAAATTTCACGATAAACACCTTTATCAGGTACGCCAATGCGATAGTTTTCGCGTATTACAGGTGTGAAATTCAACACAATAATAATGCGCGATTGTCCGTGAATACGTTGGAAACACAAAATAGATTGTTGCACATCGTGGCAATCAATCCATTCAAAACCACGTTGTTCAAAATCATGGCGATGCAACGCAGGTTCTGTTTTGTAAAGCTGATTTAAATCTTTAACAAGCGTTTGCAAACCACTGTGATGCGGATATTCCAAAACATACCAATCGAGAGCTTTATGGAAATTCCATTCTGTCCCTTGACCAAATTCACAACCCATAAACAATAATTTTTTGCCTGGGTAAGCAAACATGAATGTGTAAAGCAAACGTAAATTGGCAAAACGCTGCCATTCGTCGCCTTTCATTTTATTGAGTAGCGACCCTTTGCCATGAACCACTTCATCATGCGAGAAGGGCAGGGTGAAATTTTCACTAAACGCATACAGCATTCCAAACGTAAGTTGATCGTGATGATATTGGCGATGAATGGGATCTTCTTGCATATATTTTAAAACATCGTGCATCCAGCCCATGTTCCATTTCATCGAAAACCCTAAACCGCCTGCCCACGTCGGACGTGTAACTTGTGGCCAAGAAGTCGATTCTTCCGCCATAATCACCGTGCCTGGTTGCTGCTGATGGGTAATCGTATTGAGTTCGCGCAAAAAGTCGATGGCTTCTAAATTTTCATTGCCACCGTAACAATTCGGAATCCAATCGTTTGCTTCACGCGAATAATCCAAATACAACATTGACGCAACAGCATCAACGCGCAAGCCGTCCAAATGGAATTCTTCAAGCCAAAAAACCGCGCTTGCAAGCAAAAAGTTTTTAACTTCATTACGTCCAAAGTTGTAAATCAATGTTCCCCAATCACGGTGTTCACCTTTGCGCGGATCCTCATGTTCATACAATGCGCTACCGTCAAAACGCGCAAGGGCAAAATTATCTTTTGGGAAATGTGCGGGAACCCAATCAAGAATGACACCGATATTGTGTTGATGAAAATAATCGATGAAATAACGGAAATCGTCAGCATTACCAAAACGGCTGGTTGGCGCGAAATACCCTGTTGTTTGATAGCCCCACGAATCATCAAGCGGATGCTCCGTGATTGGCAATAATTCGATATGCGTAAAGCCTAAGTTTTTAACGTATTCGGCAAGTTGAACCGCAATGTCACGATAATTTAAAAAATGCCCTTGTTTATCACGTTTCCACGAACCTAAATGCACTTCGTAAATTGACATCGGTTGATGTAACCAATCATGTTCGGCACGCGCTTTCATCCAAACACTGTCTTGCCATGTGTAAGTATTTTTACCGACAACAACGGCTGCCGTTTTTGGACGATTCTCAAATTGTTGTCCGTAAGGGTCTGTTTTGACTAAAACTTCACCGCTAGCGCGATTGAGTAATTCAAATTTGTAAAAATCCCCTGCGTCTAATTCGGGAATAAATAATTCCCAAACGCCGCCGCCGCCCAAACTTCGCATTGGATGGCAACGCCCATCCCAACGATTGAAATCACCAACAACACTCACACGCCCCGCATTCGGCGCCCAAACCGCAAAAAGTACACCTTGAATGCCATCTGCGGTGTGTAAATGTGCGCCGAGTTTTTGATAAACATGCCAATGTTTTCCTTCACCAAATAAATGCAAATCAAATTCAGGCAATTGCACACCAAAATCGTAAGGGTCATAACCCTCGTGCTTTACACCGTCTTTATCAAGCCATGAAATACGATAATGCGGTGGTAATTCCCCTTTTTTTGCAATGTATTCAAAAAAATCCGTTCCGTCGATACGCAAAATTGCAACATTGTTATGACTAAAATGAACGGTTTCTGCATAAGGCATATAAAGCCGAACGTGAATTTTGCTAGCTTTTGGGTGACGACCTAATACAGAAAAAGGATTGTGATGCTGCGCGGCAGCGATTTTGACTGAATCGAAATCCAGCGTAACGGGAGATTGCTTTTTCACTAGGAATAGCCTCAATGTAGTAGGATAATGTTTAGCGAAGTGTAGCAAACAAAAAAAAAGTTGTGTATCTATAAACATCGGAGATTAAAAATGTCAGCATTACATGATCCAGCTCGTGACCGTTTCATCAGTCAACTTACACGCAACACAGTAGCGTTAATTTTGGCAGGTGGGCGGGGTTCTCGTTTGAAAAATATGACGGATTGGCGTGCGAAGCCCGCTGTGCCGTTCGGTGGGAAGTTTCGTATTATCGATTTTCCTCTTTCAAACTGTATGAACTCGGGGATTCGTAAGATTGGCGTTTTAACTCAATACAAATCCGATTCGCTAATTCGACACATTCAACAAGGGTGGGGATTTTTGCGTGGTGAATTTGGTGAATATGTTGATTTAATGCCCGCTCAACAGCGTCACAGCGAAGATTCGTGGTATGCAGGCACAGCGGATGCCATTTTTCAAAATATCGATATTTTGAGAAGTCGTAATCCCGAACATATTTTAGTGCTGGCTGGTGATCATATTTACAAAATGGATTATGGCGCGATGCTCGCTGATCATGTCGCAAAACGCGCTGATTTAACTATTGGCTGTATCGAAGTTTCACTTGAAGAAGCGACCGCATTTGGCGTGATGGATGTTGATGATTATCGCCGTGTAAAAGCATTTGTGGAAAAACCTGAACATCCGCCCGTGATGCCTGGTCGCACTGATACTGCGCTTGCTTCGATGGGGATTTATATTTTCAATGCACAATTTTTGTTTGATCAGCTTATTAAAGATGCTGATAGTCCAAATTCTTCGCACGATTTCGGTCACGATATTATTCCTTCGGTCATTAACGATCATATTGTGAATGCTTATCCGTTCCTTGATTTACAAAATGGCGCACAAAGTTACTGGCGCGATGTAGGTACGATTGATGCTTACTGGGCGGCCAATATGGAATTGATTGGTGTAAAACCCGATTTGAATTTATACGACCAGACATGGCCGATTTGGACATATCAAGAACAAACCCCGCCTGCAAAATTTGTGTTTGATGAAGACGATAGACGTGGAATGGCAATTGATTCAATGGTTTCAGGCGGTTGCGTTGTTTCAGGTGCAACGGTGCGTCACTCTTTGTTGTTTTCAAATGTGCGGGTAAATTCTTATTCAACCGTACAAGATTCAATTGTTTTACCCGACGTGGTCATTGGTCGTCATTGCCGAATTACGAAAGCAATCATTGAAAAAGGGTGTGATATTCCAGAAGGTACGGTGATTGGTGAAAATCCTGAAGAAGATGCACAGCATTACCATGTCAGCGCAGGCGGCGTGGTACTTGTAACCCCAGAAATGCTAGGTGTGAGAAGACATTATGTTCGATAAACAAAAGTTAAAATTAGTCATTTGCTGGCACATGCACCAGCCCGAATATCGGGATTTGCCATCAGGTGAATTTAAATTACCGTGGACGTATTTGCACGTCATGAAAGATTACGTCGATATGGTCGCGCATTTAGAAGCTGCGCCTGAGGCGAAAGTGGTGGTTAATTTCGCACCAATTTTGCTTGAACAAATTGAAGAATATGCGCGACAAATCAACAGCTTTTTACATGATAGATCGCCCTTTACCGATTCATTATTAGCTGCGTTGGCAGACGATTCGGCGTTGATGGCAACGCCTTTAAAAACCATTAAGGATTGTTTAAAAGCTAATCGTGAACGTCAAATCAATCGCTATCCACAATTTAAACAGTTAGCAAAAATAGCAGAATTAGTCATTGAAAAAGAAATTACCCAGTATGTGAACGCGCAATTTATTGCGGATTTGCTGATGTGGTATCACTTAGCATGGCTCGGTGAAACCGTGAAATTAACGGACAAACGCGCTCAACGGCTTTTAGCTCAAGGTGGAAATTACACCTTTGAAGACCGTTTAGAAATGCTGATTATTATTGCTGATCAGCTTGCACACGTTTTAGGACGCTACAAAGTTTTAGCCAAAAAAGGACAAATTGAATTATCAGTTACGCCTTATTCACACCCCATCATGCCGTTGCTTTTGGATATAAATACCGCGCATGAAGCTCTGCCACATGCACCATTGCCTGAATTAACCGCTTATCCACATGGTGAAGAACGTGTTTTATGGCATTTAGAAAAAGGCGTTAAAACCTTTAAACGCTTTTTCGGCATGCTTCCAACAGGTTGTTGGCCCTCAGAAGGTAGCGTGAGCGAAGAAACCATTAAAATTCTCGACGAATTTGGTTTTCAATGGACAGCAAGTGGTGGCTCTGTTTTAGGAAACAGTTTAAATCGTGCTGAAAATGAACGTCCCGAAAGTACCTTCCATCCGTTTCAACTCAAAGGCAGTGAAATTAACTGCTTTTTCCGTGATGACGGTTTATCGGATTTGATTGGTTTTCAGTATTCAAAATGGCACGCTGATGATGCCGTGAGTGATTTAATCAATCATTTAGAGCATATCGCTGACCGTGAAATTCCTGATGCAGTCGTTTCTATCATCATGGACGGCGAAAATGCGTGGGAATACTTCCCCGAAAATGGTATTTATTTCTTGAGTGCGCTGTATCATCGCTTGTCTAATCATCCACGCATTCAAATGACCACGTTTGGTGAATGTGTCAAACATCACGTTAAACCTAAACCGTTAAACAAGTTAGTGGCAGGTAGTTGGGTTTATGGCACATTTTCAACGTGGATTGGTGACACGGATAAAAATCGTGGTTGGGATATGCTCGGTGATGCGAAAAAAATGTTTGACCGCGTTATGGCAGCAGAAGAACTCGACCCTGAATTACGGGAAAAAGCGGAATTGCAACTCGCTGTTTGCGAAGGTTCAGATTGGTTTTGGTGGTTTGGCGATTACAACCCTAGCGATGCGGTAAGTAGTTTTGAAACCCAATTCCGTTTGAATCTAGCCAATTTATATTACTTACTCGGCGAAGAACCACCTGGATATTTAGCCCTTGCATTTACGCAAGGTTCAGGCGCACCCGCAAACGGTGGCACGATGCGTCAAGGTACAGAACACTAAAATTTTAGGAAATCGTCATGAAAGCCCCTTTAAGTCAACGCCGTGCTGGCGTTTTGTTACATATAACGTCATTGCCAAGCAGAGATTTAGGGCAAGACGCTTATTCTTTTGTCGATTTCTTAAAAAGTATTGGCGCAAGTGTTTGGCAAGTGCTACCGCTAGGTATTACACATGAAGACAGTTCGCCGTATCAATCACTTTCCGCCCATGCGGGTAATCCGCATTTAATCAGTTTGCAATGGCTGGTGACGGAAGGTTGGCTCACCGAAGAAGAAGTCTGTGAAAGTTGTGAAAGCATCGTTTTTGAATGTGATTGTTTGCTAAATAAAGCCTTTGTAGGTTTTAACGCAAAAGCGAGTCATGCTGAACAAAAAGAGTTTGTTGAATTTTGCACGGTGCATGATCACTGGCTTGATGATTTCGCTGTGTTTATGGTGTTGCGACAAAAATTTGGTCAAACCAGTTGGAATACTTGGGCTGATGAATATAAAAACCGTCACACAGAAACGATAAACGATGTGCGTTTTGTACATAAAGATGCGATTCATAGCGTGAAATTTTCACAGTATCTTTTTTTCAAGCAGTGGACGGAATTAAAAACGTATGCCAATGAAAAGGGGATATTGCTATTTGGTGATATTCCCATTTTTGTGTCTTACGACAGCGCAGACGTTTGGGCAAATCGTGACGTTTTTAAATTGAATGATTCGGGCGAAATGTCGGTTGTTGCGGGTGTGCCGCCTGATTATTTTTCAGAAACGGGGCAACGTTGGGGAAATCCCCATTACGATTGGAAATATCTGCACGCGGATGAATTTAAATGGTGGCTAGAGCGTATGGAAACGCAAGGTACGCTATTTGATATTGTGCGAATTGATCATTTTCGTGGTTTAGAATCGGCGTGGGAAATTCCAGCCACTGAGCCAACGGCGATGAAAGGTGAATGGGTGTTAGCCGCAGGTGAGGAGTTATTGTCTGCAATTACTGCGAAATTCCCCGATGTGTCACTTGTTGCTGAAGATTTGGGCATCATCACGCCTGAGGTAGATGCGTTGCGAAAACAATTTAATTTGCCTGGCATGAAAATTATGCAATTTGCTTTCAGTGGCGAAGCAGATAATCCTTATTTACCCGAAAATCATGAAGTAAATAGTGTTGTTTATACGGGGACGCATGATAACGATACAACGATTGGTTGGGAACAAAGTTTAAGTCCAGAGCAACGCGCGTTAGTTCGCACGACACTGAGCATTGATGAAAATGCAAGTATCACGCAAGC
This sequence comes from Methylococcales bacterium, assembly GCA_028713145.1. Taxonomy (GTDB): domain Bacteria; phylum Pseudomonadota; class Gammaproteobacteria; order Methylococcales; family Methylomonadaceae; genus UBA10906. The sequence goes on along the minus strand of JAQTOT010000013.1, from coordinate 12,800 downwards.
AATGATGCGTTGCACGTTGAATTCGATAGCAAATTTAGCGATTTTACCGATGCAAGACATTTTGCAACTCGACACTGCAAGCCGTATGAATACACCAGGAACGACTGTTGGAAATTGGCAGTGGCGTTTTTCATGGGAACAAGTCACAAGTGAAAAGTCTGAACAAGTTTCGCAGTGGGTTCGTAACGCAAATCGCATCGTTTAACAACTGATTTTCTAGGTTTAGTGATAACATAACCAGTTGGTTTATAGTTGGTTATTTAAAATAAAAATGGAGGATGTAATGAAATTTGTTGTATTGGCATTGTTAGCCTTGTTACTGCCGCAATTTGCGTTTGCAGAAGGCTTTCAAAATTTAGACATGACGGGAACAGAGCGCGGCATTTACACCGTGTTAATTTTCTTGATTGCTTACGGTTTTGTAATGACCGAAGAATTTACGCACATGCGTAAATCAAAACCTGTGATTTTAGCGGCAGGGATTATTTGGGCGCACGCGGCGATTTTGGCGCAAGAAAAAGGTGTTCCAACACACGAAATGCACTTAGCGTTTGAACATGACGTAAAAGAATATGCCGAATTGATGTTGTTCTTGCTTGTTGCGATGACTTACATCAATTCAATGGCAGAAAGAAACGTATTTGAAGCATTACGTTCATGGCTTGTTAGAAAACAATTCGGTTATCGTCAATTGTTTTTAATCACAGGCATCATTACCTTTTTCTTATCAGCGGTTGCGGATAACTTAACGGCAGCTTTATTAGTTGGCGCGGTTGTTATGGCAGTTGGCGCGGATAACGAAAAATTCGTTTCAATTGGTTTTGTGAACTTAGTTATCGCTGCAAACGCGGGTGGTGCATTCTGTCCGTTTGGCGACATTACTACGCTTATGGTTTGGCAAGCAGAGTACGCAGAATTTTTCGACTTCTTTAACTTATTCATTCCGTCAGTTGTGAACTATGCTGTTCCTGCATCGATTATGTATTGGGCTGTGCCTAATGAACATCCTGTCGCAACAACTGAAGAAGCTGTGCAAGTGAAAAAAGGCGGTTTAATTATTTGCTTTATGTTCTTGATGACAATTGCGTCAGCAGTTAGTTTCAAACAAGTTTTACATTTACCACCTTTCATGGGCATGATGACTGGTTTGTCAGCATTGATGCTTTTTGGTTATTACTTGAAAATGAAAGTGCGTGTTGAAGGCAATGACGAAGATGGTTTTAACATTTTCAACAAAGTGATGCACGCAGAATGGGATACCTTGTTATTCTTCTTCGGTGTGGTTTTCGCGGTGGGTGGTTTAGGTTATATAGGTTACTTAGAATTGTTGTCTGGCGCGATGTATGAAGGTTTAGGCGCAACGACTTCAAACATTTTAGTCGGTTTAATTTCGGCTATCGTTGATAACATTCCTGTGATGTTTGCTGTTTTGAACATGGGCGTTGATATGGATTTATATCAATGGTTGCTTGTTACTTTGACAGCTGGCGTGGGTGGTTCATTGTTGTCTGTTGGTTCAGCAGCTGGCGTTGCGTTGATGGGCGCATCAAATCACAAATATACGTTCTTTAGCCATTTGAAATGGACTCCAGCGATTGCAGCGGGTTATGCAGGCAGTATTTTTGTGCATTATTTGATTAACGGTTAATTTTTAAGCGTTTTTTCAAATTTGAAAACCCCGTTTAGTCATTGACTAAACGGGGTTTTATTTTATTGGAATGTTTGAAAATACACGCTAAACCTAGTAATTTATTAAACAATTAGAACTTTTTAGGATTTTTTCTTCATGACTTACTGTATCGCTGTTTCACTAAAAGAAGGCTTAGTATTAACGTCTGATTCACGAACGAATGCGGGAATTGATAATGTCAGTATTTACAGCAAAATGCACGCTTTTGAAACGTCTTCAGATAGAAAATTGATCTTGTTGAGCGCGGGAAATTTAGCGACAACGCAAGCGGTCATTGAACAAGTAAAACGAGATAGAAAAGATCATGCTGAGATAAATGTCGATTCTGTACGTTATTTATCGGAAGCGGCAGAATATATCGGTAGAATCAGTGTTGAAAAACAACATCGTCATCTTGATGCAGGTGGACAAAATAGCTTTAATCCCACGGCAACATTTATTTTAGCGGGGCAAATTGGACAAGATTCACACGCGGCATATTTAATTTATCCGCAAGGAAATTGTATTACGACTTCAACCCAAACGCCCTATTTACAAATTGGTGAAAATAAATATGGAAAACCTGTTTTAGATCGATTTTTGAAAATCGATACACCGCTAGAAGAAGCAGGGCGTTGTTGTCTAATTTCGATGGATTCAACTATGCGAAGTAATGCAAGCGTTGGTGCGCCTGTTGAATTGCTCATTTATCACAAAAACAGTTTGAGTTTAGATGAGTATTATTGTTTTCAAGAAGATAACGAGTATCTAATTAAATTACGTCGTATGTGGCACGAAAAATTGAAAGAAGCCTTTATTGATTTGCCCCAATTTAGCACAGAGGATTCGCGTCCTTTACCCAGCTGTCAATAAATTGCAGTTTTTGTTTTACGGGTTCGCTAATCACAAACGGATACGGGTCACTCATCCCCATACTGCGATTCAGCGCATTTAACATCACGGAAAATTTCATCCACGTCGATAACCAGTGATGAAATTCCCCCGCCATTTCATCACTGGTTATCAAGTCAAAACTGCACGCAGTTTCTAGCGTTTCACTAATATGCAGATAATGCGCCCACGTTTCTGCCCAATCTTCAAGCGGATGTGAACTAGCGTAAGCACTGATGAAGCGTTGTTGCCAATTTTGCGCGGCACCATATTGATAAAACGTTTCCATTGTTGATGTGTAATCAAGCCGTTCGTCACCAAACAATGTTCGAAATGTCTTTAATTCAGGCAAATTATTTTGCAATCGTAACCAATAAAAATGCCCTAATTCATGTCGAAAATGTCCAAGCAACGTGCGGTAAGGTTCATTCATTAACTCTTTTGTTGCAACGCGATAACTGTCATCGGCTTCGGCAACATTTATGGTAATCACACCATTTGCATGACCTGTATAAACAAAATCGATGGCTATTTCAGAATTCGTGCGCTGGTCTTCTAAAAAATCAAATAACAACGGTGTTTGAGTTTGGTTTTGCGATTGAAAATGCTGCGATTGTGATTGCAAAAATGCACGGTCTGGAATGGGTAAATTTAACCGCAGTAACATATAAAAAGCACGTCGTTTAGTTGCCTCTAACTTTTCCCAACGTCGCCAATTATTTTCATTATTTAGATTTGGTACTGTGCGTGTCAAACGACACGCGCAGCATTGTGAATTTTTATCACTTTCATGAATCAGCCAATTACATTGCAAGGTTTCATAATTTGAACAAAATCGATAACCCGCTTGCGTAAACGGATTGATAAAAATTTGCTGCTTAGGAATAAATCCCAGCGAATTATTGCAAGCATTACAAAATCGATTTTCAAAAAAAATTTCGTTGCCGCAAGAACAGTAAAACCGTTTCACGCGCTGAAATGATTCAAGAACCACGTCTGTGCAATATGCTGATGCAGTGCATTGAAATCAGTTTGCAATTTGTCGAGAATTTGCCGCAGTTGCAAAGGTGTATTTTCGGCGATATTGACGCTCAACAAATTTTGTTCAAGCGTTTCAAGTTGCGAAATTAACGCCGTTGAATTCGGTAACTTTGTGATGCAGCCTTCAATTTCTTGCAAACAGTGATTTACTGCCCCTGAAAAATCCGCATTTTTCAGTAAAAAATCCAAAACATCTTGCCCTTTGATACGTTGGCGAACTTGTTTGCGATACATGAGCAATGCGCTTAATGATTTCAATACGTTAATCCACAACATACTTTCGTATTCGCGCATAGTTTGCGAGCGATTTTCAGCAAGGAGAACCGTACCAAAATCCATAATTCGCGTGGTCATATCGGCGCGTTCAATGTTTCGCCCTAAACAGATAAAGCGATAACTGTCATTGCGACTCATCGCGCCTGCCATAAAACCTGTAAAACGCTGACAACCGCGCATAATTTCTTGTAAAAAAATCGCTCGTCCTCGACGATTCGACAAACTTTCTAAATTAGTAGTTGCATACAAATACATTTCGTTCACTTGTTCCCATGCCTCGTCAGGCATGAGTTCACGGCTAGTGCGGATATTTTCACGAGCAAACGACAGTGACGATAACAACGAGCTTGAATTGGTCGGCTCTGCAAGCAAAAAACGAATCACATTTTGTTCGCTTGGATTTTTAAATCGTTGATAAAACAACTCTTCAACACCGCAAATATCAAGCAAATTATGCCAACCCACTTCAATGCCATAAGGCAAATCGTAAATTAAATTCATCGTGGCGTTGATTAAACGGGCGGTGTTTTCAGTGCGTTCTAAATAACGGGCAAGCCAATAAAGGCGTTCAGCTGATCGTGATAACATTTTCTATTGCTCCATGTTGATAATCCAAGTGTCTTTGCTGCCGCCGCCTTGGGAAGAATTAACAACCAGTGAGCCTTTTCGCAATGCCACGCGCGTTAAGCCACCAGCGGTCACAAAACTGTTTTCACCTTGCAAAATAAACGGGCGTAAATCAATGTGGCGCGGTTCTAAATGGTCGTTGCAAAGTGTTGGACACGTTGAAAGAGCAAGTGTTGGTTGAGCAATGTAATTACGCGGATTTTCTTTAATCAATTTACTAAATTGCGCGAGTTCTTTTTTCGTTGCTTGCGTACCAATTAACATGCCGTAACCGCCTGATTCATTAGCGGGTTTGACGACAAGTTCTGACAAATGCGCTAAAACATACGCACGTTGTTCATCATCACTGCATAAATACGTTGGCACGTTAGGCAAAATAGGTTCTTCATTCAAATAATAATGAATCATTTGCGGCACATACGCATAAACGACTTTATCGTCTGCAACACCAGCACCAGGTGCATTCGCAAGTGCAACATTGCCCGCTTTCCACGCCCGCATTAAGCCTTTCACGCCAAGCATGGAATCTTTATGAAACACTTCAGGGTCTAAAAATAAATCGTCAATGCGACGATAAATGACATCGACTTTTTCAAGTCCTTTAATGGTTCGCATATAAACACAATCATCGTCTTGCACAATTAAGTCACTGCCTTCAACCAGTTCCACGCCCATTTGTTGTGCTAAAAAAGCATGTTCAAAATACGCTGAATTATAAATTCCTGGTGTTAAGACAGCGATTTGTGGATTTTCATTTGATGACAACGAGCAGAGCATTTCGAAAAGTTGTAAGGGGTACGCATCAACAGGCATCACGTTTAAATCTTGTAATAATTCAGGAAAAATGCGCTTAGTAATCACACGATTTTCAATCATATAAGATACACCCGAAGGGACGCGCAAGTTGTCTTCCAATACATAAACAACGCCGTCACCACCACGCACTAAATCGCTGCCACAAATGTTTGCCCATGTGCCAAATTTGGGTTTTATACCGACGCATTCTTTACGAAAATTAGCCGAGCTGTTGATTAACTCGGCAGGTACTAAACCTTCTTTGATGATGGCTTGCTCGTTATAAACATCGTTAATAAAACAATTCAACGCTTTTAAACGCTGTTTTAAACCCGCTTCAATGCGTTTCCATTCTTGAAATTCGATAAGACGCGGGATAATGTCAAATGGCCATGCGCGGTCGATATTTCCCGTATCGTTGTAAACAGTAAACGTGATGCCCATTTCAAGAATCGCTGCATCCGCAGCGGCTCGTCGATTTTTTAAAGCGTCAACGCCTAATTTTTCTAAATACTCACTTAACGTTTCGCAAATTGGACGTGGCTCGCTTTGCGCTGAAAGCATTTCATCAAAAGCCTTATCAGCTTGATATTTTTCCCAAATTGAATGTGTTGTCATAACGTGTTGCGCCCTCCATTTGTGCATAAAAATACGGTTCGGCTTTAAAATGGTGCAAAAACAAACGGTTTTTAAATTTTAAGCTCGATATGGAGGGTGGGTTGCAACGCTAATGCCAGAAAAATAAAAATTTGAAATTCATCTCAATATCACAAGGTTGATTAAATCTTGCGCGAGTAATTTTGCAATGGAAATATCACAAACACTTTCCAAGCCTTTCCATGCTGGCACGCTGTTAATTTCAATCACATTTAAATTTCCGTCACAATCTTCCAAAATATCCACGCCTGCATAAGCCATTTGCAATAGTGCTGTAACTTGAATCGCTAGATTTTGCATTTCCAAAGACGGTTCGACACGTTCACAACTCGCGCCTTTTGCTACGTTATTTAGCCATGATTTGCCGCGTCGGCGCATGGTGGCGACGACTTCGCCGTGAATCACAAACACGCGATAATCTGAAAATCCTTCGCCCGCGCATTTTACAAACCGTTGCAGATAATAAACGCCGTTGCTTGGCGTAATCCAAGGGACATCGGTCAGTTTTTCAATACGTCGAATGCCTTCACCTTGAGAACCAAAAAGCGGTTTGCTAATAACGAAATTGCCTTGTGAAAGTTCGTTTTTTACTAAATTCAATGCCATTTCACGGTCTCGCAACACCCACGTCGGCGGCGTTGCAAAACCTGCCTGATGCAATAAAAAACTGGTCATTGCTTTATCAACGCTAAGTTCCAACGCTCGCGCATCGTTATAAACAGGAATGCCGAGAATTTTCAGTGCGTGCAAAAAATCCAAATATAAAATCACTTCTTCCAGTGAGCCACCAGGTACGCCACGCACAAAGGCAGCGACAGGTAAGTGAGTTTCAAATTCGGGAATAAAAATCGGGAGTGTTTGATTTTCAAGATTAAAACGACATTGCGTCAGTGAAACAAAAACGCTGTCATAACCTAATGTTTTAAATTCTTGTTGTAATTGTTTGCCGTGCCAGCCAGCGTCGTCAGTGAAAATTGCGATTTTTGGAATAGTCATAAAGAGTGATTCTGCGATAATGTTGCGTCAAATGATAACAAAACGGCGTTTCGTTTTGTGATTTGCCGAACTTTCCAACTTTTAGTGATTTTTAAAACATGACCGAAATCAAAGATAATGCAATTCAAAATTACCTCGACACGTTAGCGAGCAAAAATGCCACACCAGGTGGCGGAAGTGCCGCCGCGTTAATGGGCGCACAAGCCGCAGCACTCGTTAGCATGGTGTGCAATTTAACCATTGGCAAACCCAAATACGCCGAAGTAGAAACCGACATGCAAGCATTGCTCGAAAAATCAGAACGTTTGCGTGAAAAATTGACGGGTATGATTAAAGCGGATGTCGATGTGTTTAATCGTTTGATGGCAACTTACGGTTTGCCAAAAGAAACCAATGACGAAAAAGAAGCACGAAGTGCAGCAATTCAAGTTGTTTTAAAAGATGCGACGCAAGTACCGCTTGATTGTGCGAAAGCGTGTGCTGAAGTCATTAAATTAAGCCAAATTGCGGCAGAAAAAGGCAGTGCAGCCGTGATTAGTGACGCGGGCGTTGGTGTTATGTCAGGCTATGCCGCATTGAAAAGTGCAGCGTTGAATGTGTATATCAACGCCGCGAGTTTGAAAGATAAAGAATGTGCCGCGCAAAAGTTGGCGGAATTAGAAGCGGTTTTGAATGGTGTAGAAACTGACGTACAACATTGTTATGAACTGGTTAAATCACGTCTTTAAAAAATGACTTTGCCTGCTTGAATCGTTTTTGTAACACGTCCTTTTAAGGTTTTACCCCAAAAGGGCGTGTTAATTCCCTCAGAATGCCAATTGTCGGCATTCACATCCCACGTTAAATTTGGATCAAAAATACAAATATCTGCTTGTGAATCAATAGCAAGTGACCCTGTTTTCAAACCCAAAACCTTTGCGGGTTTTGCACTCAGCAACGCTAACCCTTGCGCTAAATCCATCACGCCTTCATCAACGAATTGCAAAAGTAACGGCAACAACGATTCCAAACTTGAAATCCCTGCTTTGGTTTCAGGAAAGGCAGCCAGTTTTGAGTCTAACGAATGCGGTTGATGGTCGCTACAAATCGCGTCAATCGTGCCATTTAACAAACCTGCTCGCAAAAAATCGCGGTCTTCAATGCCGCGAAATGGCGGCACAACGTGGTAATTACTATCAAACGGAATCACGTCATTTTCAGTTAAAAGTAACTGATGAATTGACACATCCCCCGTGACATTCAAGCCGTATTTTTTCGCTTGTTGCAATTTAATCACCGCGCGTTTTGAACTAAGTTGTCCAAAATGCACACGACAATCTGTCAATTCTGCGAGTTCTAAACATTGTTCTAATGCAATCGTTTCTGCTGCTTCGGGAATACTTGGTAAACCGTAACGTGTTGCAACGGCACCTTCGTGAGCGCAACCGCCGTTACTTAAACTAAATTCGTTCGGGCGATAAATAAACAGCAAACCGTGACTTGCCGCATATTCCATTGCACGGCGCAAAATCAGTAAATTTTTCACAGGAAAATTGCCGTTACTCATGGCAATGCAACCCGCTTGTTTGAGCGAAAGCATCGAACTTAATTCATTGCCTTCGAGTTTTTGCGTCAACGCGCCGATGAAATGCACTTGCTCCGATTTTGCCGAATCTTTTAAATGCTTCACCACTTCGGGCGTGTCGATAATCGGTTTAATGTCGGGTTGTACGCAAAAACTCGTTACGCCAGAACTTGCCGCAACAGCCGCTTCTTTTGCAACATTTTTCAAACGCACGCTTAAATCAACAAAACCCGCACAAACAATTTGTCCTGTTGCCTCAATAACTTCGTCAGTTTGGAAATTCAAAGGCGCATCATTGAACGCAACAATTTTGCCGTCTTGAATGTAAATATCACCGATAAAATCGAGTTTATTTGCCGCATCAATGACTCTGCCATTTTGAATTTTCAATCCCATTCTAAACTTCCACCTGCAACATAAGAGGCATTCTTGCCTTCAAAAAAGTTGGTTTCACCCAAATTGATTTTGCTCGCATCGTCAAACCAAGTAATTGGATTTTTTGCGCCGTACAAAATATCTAATCCAATGGCTTCAAGGCGTTTATCTGCAAGGCTTTGAATAAAACCTTCCAATATCGTGTCGGTCAATCCTAAAACGCCTTCGCGAATAATGTATTTTCCCCAAACGATTTCGTGTTGCGCGGCAAGACGAATCAATTCACGGCATTCGGCAATCAATTTGTCCGTAAAAATATGTGGCAATTCCATCCGCAAGGTTTTCCACATATTTATAAATAGCGGTAAATGCGTACCTTCTTCGTCGCGTTGAATGAGCTGAATCATTTTCGCGCTGTTTCGCATTAAACCTTGACGTTCAAGCGTGTAAAAAATTAAGAAACCGTTGAAAAAATAAATGCCTTCAAGCGCGATATTTGCTACCACGGCTTTGACAAAATTTTCTTCTGAAAAACCTGAGCCTAAAATTTCTGACGAGCGGGTAATGTACTCATTTTTCTCTGCCAAAATGGGGTCAGTATCAAACATCCAATAAATTTCATCGGGATCAAAACCGATTGATTCAATCATTTGCGCGTAGGATAAAACGTGTTGTGCTTCTTCCCACGCTTGGCGCGTGATACACATTGACACTTCGGGCGAGGTAATATACTTGCCGATATTTTTAGTCAAATTATTAAGTTGAATGCCGTCTAAATTACTCAAAAACGCTAACGCTTTTTTGTATGCCGTCAAATTACCTTCGGTTAAAAGTCCCGTTGCGTATTGTTTAGCATCTTCACTCAAATCGACTTCGCGCTGATCCCACGCATTATTTTGTTGTTGTTCTAAAAGTTGCATTGCCCAGCTGTATTTTACGGGGCGAATTTGCATCAAATTATTCACGGGTCCATTGATTAAGCGGCGATCGTTGATACTAAATCGTTTTTCAGTCATTTGTTGGTAAATCCTAGAAAGTAAAAATTAAAAATAAAGAGAGCGAATTTTAACAGTTTTAACCAAACGTCGAACCGTTATATCCCCAAAATGCAGCAGGTGCGTTGCTAAATTCGATATAAATTCTGTCGGGTGAAATGCTTAGTTCGGTGTGCAGTAATTCGCTAATTGCAGCACTGAGTGATTTGGCTTGTTTTTCACTTAACCCGATGCTTTTACATTCTAAAAAAGCAAGCGGCGCATCTTTGCCGCCGAATAACATGGCTGGATTGTGTGAAAGTTCTACCATCACATACGATTCTGGTTTGCTAGTTTCTTTTGCTGCAAGTTGGGAAAGTTTGCGTAAAACGCTAGGTTTGTCGCTGATTTCTGTATTGGTGTGTAGTTTGATATAAGGCATGAAAATACTCCTAAAAATGGTGATTAACTTAAACTCATTTTCAACGCAGCGGCTGTTGGCAACGGCGTTAAGGTAATTGCTAAAAATAAAATGGCACTCATCATTGATAAATGCCCAGAAATAGGAAAACCACTCATTGCCGCATCGACTGCGCTGCTCGCAAAAATCAAAATTGGCACATACAGCGGCAACACTAAAATCGCAAGTAAGGCACCGCCTTTTCGCAAGCCTAACGTCAACGCCACGGCAATTCCACCGATTAAACTCAACACGGGCATTCCGAGTAATAATGTCAACAATAAAACGCCAATCACGTCGCTGTCCATGTGCAGCATCAAACCCATTAACGGCGCAATACAAAGCAGCGGCACGCTAGATAATAACCAATGTGCGGTCACTTTTGCCAAAACCAACACTGAAAGCGAATGCGGTGTCATCACCATCAATTCCAAACTTCCGTCGTCGTAATCAGAACGAAATAAATTTTCAATCGACATCAGCGACGCAAGTAAGGCAGCAACCCAAATAATCGCAGGCGCAATGCGTTTCAATAGCGCGATTTCTGCACCTAATGCTAATGGAAATAAGGTAATGACCATGACGAAAAAGGCGAGGGGATTTATCAATTCGGCGCGGTGGCGATACGCAAGTGATAAATCGCGTTTTATCACTGCGCCGAATGCTTGAAATAAAGAAGAGTGTTTCATAAATGAATTTTTTGAACCAAAGAAGGCGGAAGTTGCGTGTCGTGATGCGAAGTCATAATCACCAAGCCACCTTGCATGACATGAGCGGTGATGAATTGCTCAAATAATTTGATGCTAGCGCGATCAAGTGACGTGAACGGCTCGTCGAGAATCCACAGTGGTTTATGCGTGCAAAGTAACCGCGCTAATGCTAAACGACGACGTTGCCCCGCAGACATAAAGCGCACTAATGAGTCTTGATAACCGTTTAAACCGACTTGCTCAAGCGCATCGTCAATGGTTGCCGTTATGGAGGCTAGAGCTTGCGCGTAACGCAAATTTTCCTCAGCGGTGAGTGTGTCTTTTAAACCATTATTGTGTCCGATATACGCCGTGTCTTGATAAAAATCTTGCGTGTCATCAATGAGCAAATCGTCCCAAAATAAATCTCCATCATCGGGTTTGCGAAAGCCTGTCAAAATTCGCAATAATGAGGTCTTACCAGCTCCATTCGCGCCTTCGATTAACAAAACTTGCCCGCTGGTTAATACAAAATTCAACTCACTAAACAGCACACGCTCGTCACGAATACAGCTCAAATTACGCGCTTCTAGTTTTTTTGTCAGCATTTGTCACAATCATTCAAAGTAAAAATTATGCCCAAATTCTATCACATCAAAAAAGCGTGTTTTTGCTACGTTTGGGTTTTATGCCGTTTCATTGAGTAACGACGTATTTCCTGATGAATAGGCAGATTTTATGGGTTGAAGGCTATTGTGTGCGCTCATCAGCCCTGTAATTAAGCCCACTCGTTGCATTTGCTGTTTCAAACTTTCTAAATGCTGGGTAATTAAACTCGTGGTTTGCGGTTGTTGATTTTTGAAATAAGTATTTACTACGCCATTTTGATAGGAAAGCACGCATTGCACTTCGCCTAAATTCGGTGGTGTAAGCGTTAAATTCACTGACCAGTGTTGAGAGGAGGAATCGGCAGCTTGATTTTTCTTATCACGTTGAATTTCCATCTTGAGTGTTTCAACGTGCTGATTCATTAAAAACGGTAATTCAAATGCCCAAACTTGTTTGCCACTGTCCTCTTTTGGCACCGAATGCAGCTGATCTAACACCACTTTTGCCAACGCATTTTCGGTTTTATTTTGCAAATTTTGCAGCCCTTCGACTTGTGTTTGCGTCAACGCTAATTCGGAATGTTTGGCGATGCCTTGTTTTAACGTGTGCATCAATTCAAACAAATCATTTTTAAAATCGGTTTTTAACGGCGTATTTTCACCTTCAGCTTCAAGTTCAGCAGGTGAAGGCGTTTTTGCTTGCGCGGCTTTTAAATTTGGCAAAATATCGTAAGCAAGATTTTTCAATGATTGCGGGATATTTTCAGCGCGTAAAAGCGGCAACAATTGTGTGTGTAATTCGATTTCATTTTGTTCAATCAGTGTGGCAAGTTCTGGCGTTGGTGCAGCATCTTTTTTAAGCAAATTTTGTAGTAAATTCGACGCAGCTTGTTTTAAATCATTACTTGCGTTGACGTGCTGCACTAAATTCAAAAGCGGCATTTTCAAATCGGTTGGCGACGCAGTGGGTTTTGCCGTTTGCGTTTGAACGGGTGCTGGTGATTTTAAATATGTGGGTTCATGCGGTTCTTTGGCATCAAAAAAAATACCTGATGAATAAATTAAATGCCGTAATTTTTGCGGATTAAATAATTGCTCGTTGGGCGGTAAATGCTCAAATAACGCGCTGGCATTTTGTTTTAAGGATTGAGCGAGCGTTTCATTTTTAATTTCGAGTT
>JAQTOT010000172.1 GCA_028713145.1 Methylococcales bacterium | reverse complement strand
TAAAAATGAGAATAATAAATTGCGTGAAAAACGTATCACTTGCTGCACTCTTATTTTCAACAACGGCTTACGCTGATGTTGCATTAAAAGATAGCAGTGAAATTTTAGGGCATTGGGTTGTTTCAGCCGAATCACTCAAACTCGATGGTGAAAAAAAGCTGATTAAAAGTTCGTGGGATTTCAAAGATGATGGCACATTAACAGCTATTTCAACCGATTCACTCGGTCGCACAAAAGAAATGACTGTTGTTGTAAAATACACCGTCGAAGATGGCTTGATTAAAAAACAGCTTTCACCTGGACGTGAAAAATATGAATCTTGCTCAGTGATTCAAAGAGAAGGTTCTGACATGGTTTTAAAATGTACAAATCTGTTTCTTTTCTTAACAAAAAAATAATAAAACTATAAGGGTATAAAACAATGATCGGTGCAATTTTTATGATTTTTGTTGCCATCTGGATTTATCAGTCGGCAATGCGCGCAAAAACAACACACGTTTTTTATTGGGTAGCAGGTGGCGCAGCGACTTTTTTCGTTACTCAATTCTTACTGATCTACTTTGATATTTCATTACTTGAAACGTTCAGAAGTAGCGAAGGTGGTTCTGCATACGAAGCTGTCAATGGTGCAGATCGCAAAAATGAAGGGGATTACCAAGGTTTCTTTGGTGTTTTGAAATCGCTTTATCTCGAACTCGCACCACAAGTTATCGCATTCTTAGTGATTGCAGTATTGCGTAATCGAGTGATGTTAAAAGAAGAGTTAAACGTCACAAATTTATTCAGTGGTTTAAAAGAACTCTTTAGCAGTATCAAAGGTAGCTTCAAAGCCTCTGCAAATCAAGAGTAACGCTTTTGTGTCTAGGTGTGAATTCACGCCTAGACAATCACTCCCCGCTTCACAAAATCTTCTAAAATCCCCAACCCATTTTCTTTTAATGTTTCCAGCGTAAAAGTGGGGGCAAGATTTGCCAATTCGACAAAATAGTTTTCAGCAAGTTGCTGCGGCGTATTTTCAATCAATTGCAAAAGTTGAAACGTCAAAGGCGTAATTTCTAAAAACTGCACCGCATCATTCTCATTGCGATAAACAACTAAAAATGTCGGTTGCTCACCTGTCAGAGGGACAAATTGTGCTGAAATTTTATGTACAGGAAATTGATAAGCCAACGCCACAGCAAGCGGGGACAATTTTAATTTCGACGTAGTTAAATTTTCAAATTCACGCTTTTCAACCGTTTCATGGCTAATGGATAATGCCATTTCAACCCATTCGTAATGAGCCAATTCCACTAAAAAAGGCAAATCATTTTCTTTGTTTCGTTCATTTTGCAAATACACTAAAAACTCTTCAGGAATTTCAGAGAAATGCGGCGTTGTGCAAACGTGATTCGCAAAAAAATCTTGGACAAAATCCTGCCACGTTTTTTCATCAAATAAACTGCGTAAAACTGGAAAATTCGCGCTTAAAAAGCCTTCGATATTATTAAAAAATAATTCTCGATACATTTCCATCCGCTCAGGTTTTACGCCACTAAGTGATGAATTCTTTGTAGGATTACGAATATAGGCGGAAAAAGCGGCTTGATGTGTTTGGAAAGTCATTTTGTTATATTTGGTCGTAAAAAAATTTAACGTTTCACGTTAATCGTAATTGCCGCGCCATCGAATGATTTTATTTTATCTGCTTCAGGCTCAATCGACATAATTGCTTGTGTATCCAGTTCCACTTCCCGTTCAATTTTTTTCGGTTTTTCAATTTTAAAATCAGATTTTGCCTGTGTCATGGATACGTCTGTTTTCTCTTCTATTTTTAACGGTAACGACAAATCTAATGTCTTCGGCATAGAAACTTCGGCAATATCTTTTTCTACTTTATGTTTTTTATGTCGATGAGACCGCCATCCCGTTAACATCGACACCGTAACAATTAAAAAACTAACTAAAAATAAACGACGTGTTTTCATTTTCTGATTATCTCAATAGGAATTTTACCAATTCTTGCTTGCCATTCTTTTGGCGCGATTTGATGAATTGAAACACCTTGCGAATCTACCGCGACCGTCACGGGCATGTCTTCGACCACAAATTCATGAATGGCTTCCATGCCTAAATCCGCAAACGCGATTACTTTGGATTTCTTAATGGCTTTTGACACCAAATACGCCGCGCCACCCACTGCAATCAAATAAACCGCCTTGTGTTGTTTAATTGCAGAAATCGCTACTTCACCGCGTTCAGATTTTCCAATCATTCCAAGCAAGCCTGTTTTTTCCAGCAACGGCGCGGTAAATTTATCCATGCGCGTTGCCGTCGTAGGACCTGCGCTGCCGACAATTTCATCTCGCACCGCATCAACAGGTCCAACGTAATAAATAAACTTGCCAGCAAAATCTACGCCATTGGGTAAAGCCTCGCCACGCTCAAGCATTTCGCATAATCGTTTATGTGCCGCGTCGCGTCCTGTCAAAATCGTGCCGCTTAATAATAAGGTTTCGCCTACCTTCCAATTTGTGACATCTTCGGGGTTTAGCGTGTCTAAATTCACTCTCCGCGCAGCACCAACGTCCCAACTGATTTGCGGATAATCTTCCAATTTTGGGGGCGTAAATTCAGCTACGCCGTTTCCGTCTAACACAAAATGAACGTGGCGCGTCGCCGCACAATTTGGAATCATCGCAATCGGTAAATTTGCCGCGTGCGTTGGATAATCCAACATTTTCACGTCTAAAACAGTCGTCAAACCGCCTAAACCTTGTGCGCCAATTCCTAGCGCGTTCACTTTTTCATAAAGTTCAAGGCGCAATTCTTCTAAACGATTTGACGCGCCACGCGCTTGCAATTCTTGAATATCAATTGAACCCATACAGGCTTGTTTTGCGAGAAGCATGGCTTTTTCAGCCGTCCCGCCGATGCCAATGCCTAAAATACCAGGTGGACACCAACCTGCACCCATCGTCGGGACAGTTTTTAACACCCATTCCACAATGTCATCAGACGGATTAAGCATCGCAAATTTAGCTTTCGCTTCCGAACCACCACCTTTTGCAGCAATATCAATTTCAACTTTATCGCCTAACACAATTTCAGTATGAATCACGGCAGGCGTATTGTCTTTGGTGTTTAAACGTTTGCCTGCGGGGTCGCTTAAAATCGAAGCTCGCAACGGATTATCGACATTTTGATAAGCTCTTCGCACGCCTTCGTTAATCATGTCGGTTAAACTCAATTCACTTTCCCAACGCACATCCATGCCAATTTTGACAAATACCGTCACAATGCCTGTGTCTTGGCAAATTGGACGTTTACCTTCGGCGCACAAGCGCGAATTGATGAGAATTTGCGCCATCGCATCTTTTGCGGCGGGACTTTCTTCGCGCTGATATGCCGCATTGAGAGCTTGAATAAAATCTTGCGGATGATAATACGAAATGAATTGCAGCGCGTGTTCGATGCTATCGATAAGGTCGTGTTGTTTAATAACAGTCATTTGGTAAGCCTAATTTTGAAAAAATCGTTTCATTACTTGAATCATTGCGCTGTGGTCAAAAACGCCCGCACTTTCACGGCAACTGTGCATCGCCCACATCGGATTACCGACATCGACACTTTTCACGCCTAATTTAGAGGAAACCATTGAACCAATCGTGCTGCCACACGGTAAATCGTTTCGATGCGAATACAGTTGATATGGCACATTTGCCTGTTCACACCATTGCATAAACATCGCTTCTGAAACGCCATCGGACGTGTAACGCTGATTCACATTTACTTTGATGACCACGCCTTGATTAACGTGAACTGTGTGTTGCGAATCGTAAGCGTTGGGAAAACTTGGATTGTAAGCGTGCGCCATGTCCGCGCTAATAATGAAACTCTGCGCCATCGCTCTGGCAAAATCTTGTGAATCTTGCGAGGTCGCGTCACTAATTCGGCGCAATGTATCCGTCAAAAAACTGCCTGACGCGCCACAATGACTTTCACTACCCACTTCTTCATGGTCAAAGAAAGCGCAAACCAACGTGCTGTCATTTTGCAATACGCTTTCATCAAGCAGCGCACGAAGCGCGGCGTGGCATGACGCTAAATTGTCAATTTGCCCATTTGCAAAAAATTCATTATTCGCCCCCCAAAAACTGCCTTTTTGCGTATCAAAAACATTTAAATCCCACGCTAAAATTTTTGTCGCATTCGGTAACTGAGATTGTAACAAGGTCATAAATTGTAATGCTGGCAATTGCTCGGACACATTAGCCAAAATCAAACTTAATTCATTTTGTTTTTGGAATTTCAAACCTTCTTCATTCACACCACGATTTAAATGAATCGCTAAATTTGGCAAACGCAAAAGCGGTTGTGAAAAATTTACTAATTCGTGATTTAACTCGCCATGTTCAGTTTGATAACTCACACGTCCCGCAAAACTTAATTCGCGGTCTGCAAACGTCGCTAAAATTGCCCCGCCATAAATTTCAACATTTAAACGTTCAAGAGCTGCCGTTACAGTTGTTGGATTTGGTTTAATTCGCAAACTGGGCGAATCCGTGTGTGCGCCAATAATTTTAAACCCCGTTTCAGCAACTGCTTTTTGACCGTGAACAAATACGATAATTGACGAATCGCCACGCACAACATAATAACGACCACCTGTTTCGAGCTGCCATGTATCTGTTTCGTAAAGCCGTTGAAATTGAAATGTCGCTAATTGTGTTTCGATGGTTTTTACCGCGTGCCACGGGCTAGGACTTACGTCGATAAAATCAAGCAAGGCTTGAGCTTGCGTATGAGGCGTTAGTTGTAATTTAGTCATCTTTCATTATTTACATTGTTGTGGTGCTTTTGAGGCTTTGTTGTCATTAGCAGTCGAAGCAACAGTCACGTCAACATCTTTTTTCTCTTTTTTATCGCCATCTTTCGCATTAGATGAATCGCTTGCCGAATTCCCTTTTGAATTTTGAGAGGTGTCTTGCGATATAGAGGTTATGTTTGCACCCGATGACGCTTGCGAGCCTGAATTCAAAATGACCGCTCCCATTTGTTCTTTTGCTGTGTTGTCGATATTTTCAACCACTTTTTCGGCTTCTTTGGGCGTAATATCTTTCGCTATTGATGCGACTGTTTCAAACGCGACAGGATTTGTACTATTTGATTTTGCTTCAGCCGCTAAACGATCCGCTTCGGCTTTGGCAGCGGCTTCAGCTGCTAAACGGTCAGCTTCTGCTTTTGCTGCGGCTTCGGCTGCTAAACGGTCGGCTTCTGCTTTTGCTGTGGCTTCAGCTGCTAAACGGTCGGCTTCTGCTTTTGCTGCGGCTTCAGCTGCTAAACGGTCAGCTTCTGCTTTTGCTGCGGCTTCGGCTGCTAAACGGTCAGCTTCTGCTTTTGCTGCGGCTTCAGCTGCTAAACGGTCAGCTTCTGCTTTTGCTGCGGCTTCAGCTGCTAATTTTTCTGCCTCTGCTTTCGCTTTTTCTTCCGCGGCTAATTTTTCGGCATCCGCTTTCGCTTTTTCTTCCGCAGCTAATTTTTCCGCTTCCACTTTCGCTTTTTCTTCGGCAGCTAATTTTTCCGCTTTCGCTTTTTCTTCCGCAGCTAATTTTTCCGCTTCCGCTTTCGCTTTTTCTTCCGCAGCTAATTTTTCCGCTTCCGCTTTCGCTTTTTCTTCCGCAGCTAATTTTTCCGCTTCAAGTTTAGCTTTTTCTTCGGCGGCTAATTTTTCAGCATCCGCTTTCGCTTTTTCTTCGGCAGCCAATTTTTCCGCTTCAAGTTTAGCTTTTTCCTCGGCGGCTAATTTTTCAGCATCCGCTTTCGCTTTTTCTTCGGCATCTAATT
>JAQTOT010000171.1 GCA_028713145.1 Methylococcales bacterium | reverse complement strand
TTGCAGAAAGTTCCAACGATACTGCAGGGGAACATTTTACGCCGCGAGACATTGTGCGTTTAACAACGTCGCTGGTTTTTATGGAAGACAACGATGCGCTGACAAAATCGGGCATTATTCGCACAATTTATGACCCGACGGCGGGTACAGGTGGTTTTCTTTCATCAGGCATGGAATATGTGTTTGAATTAAATCCGCACGCGGTGATTCGCGCATTTGGGCAAGAACTCAATCCCGAAAGTTACGCGATTTGCAAAGCCGATATGCTCATCAAAGGGCAAGAAGTTCAAAATATCAAACTCGGCAACACGCTTTCCAATGACCAACTTTATTCACAAAAGTTTGATTATATGTTGTCCAATCCGCCGTTTGGTGTGGATTGGAAAAAGATTGAAGCCGACATCAAAAATGAACATACGTTAAAAGGTTTTGATGGGCGTTTTGGTGCAGGGCTGCCGCGAGTTTCTGATGGTTCATTGTTATTTTTGTTGCATCTCATCAGCAAATGTCGCGACACGGCAGACGGTGGCGCACGGATTGGCATTATTCTCAACGGTTCGCCGTTGTTCACAGGTGGCGCGGGTTCGGGTGAATCTGAAATTCGGCGTTATATTTTAGAATCGGATTTGCTTGAAGCGATTGTCGCCTTGCCGACCGATATGTTCTACAACACAGGAATTTCAACGTATGTGTGGGTTTTATCAAACAAAAAAGTGCGTGAACGCAAAGGCAAAGTGCAACTGATTAACGCGGTAAATTTATGCGGCAAAATGCGGAAGTCGCTTGGTTCAAAACGTAACGAAATGGACGCAGATGACATTGCCACCGTTACTCGTGCCTTTGGTGAATTTGCTGAAATTGAAGCGCGTGAACTCGATAAACCCGCTGACCAAAAAAGTAATCGCGGTCGTCAATCGGCAAATCCTAAAATCGAAGCAGTCAAAACCTTCGCCAGCAAAATTTTCAATTCTTATGAGTTTGGTTATCGACGCATCACGATTGAACGCCCATTGCGCGAATCGTATCAATTCAGTGATGAACGAATTGCCGAATGTCGTTTTGCTACGGGCGCATTGAACGCGCCAATGAAATCGATTTATGCTCAGTTAGGTGAAGATTTAAGCGACCATGACGAAATTCGCAAACACCTCAAAATTCATTTCCCCGACTTCAAAGAAAAACAAATCAAAGACGTTTTAGAGCCGAAACTTTGACAAGACCAAAAAGCGTTATTAGAAAAAGCCCAAAAACTGCAAAGCGTGATTGGTTTAACGCAATTCGATGACATGAACGGTTTTGAAGATGCGCTAAAAACCGCGTGTAAAAAAGCCGCTGTCACGCTCGATACGAAAGAGAAAAAACAACTCAAAGATGCCGTGAGTTGGCGTAATCCTGCCGCCGAAAAAGTCATCAAGAAAATTCACAAAGGCAAAGCCAATCCGCTTTATGGTTTATTTGAAGTCGGCGGCGAAATTATCGAATATCAAGCCGATTCCGAATTACGCGATAATGAAAACGTCGCGCTCAATCCTGCGTTAAGCGTCAATGACATCAACGAGGCGTATTTCAAAAAAGAAGTGTTACCACACGTTCCCGATGCGTGGATTGATGCCAGCAAACGCGATGACAAAGACGGTGAAATCGGCATTGTCGGTTATGAAATTCCGTTTAATCGCCATTTTTATCAATATCAGCCGCCGCGTGATTTAGTCGAAATCGATGCCGATTTAGATGCCGTCAGCTCAGAAATTATGAAATTGTTGCAAGAGGTACATTCTTGAACTCCCGCATTTTCAAAACACGCCTTTTTGCCCGTCAAATGCAGAAAATCGGTTTGTCTGATGAACTGCTTTTAAACGCCGTCGATGAAATGGAACGCGGTTTGATTGATGCCGATTTGGGCGGCGGTGTAGTTAAAAAACGAGTTGCATTACCCAATCGCGGCAAAAGTGGCAGTACGCGCACTTTGATTGCTACAAACAAAAATGACCGCTGGTTTTTTATGTTCGGATTTGAGAAAAATCAACGTGATAACATAGACAAAACCGACCTAAAAGCGTTAAAAGAAGCCGCCAAAACCATGCTTAATTTGTCAGAAGTTCAACTGAATTTAGTTTTGAAAACCCAAGAATTAACGGAAATTTATAATGGCAACTAAAAAATTTAAAAACAACAGCGTTATCCTTGAAGGCATTCACGAAACCATGAGCGGCTTTTATGCCGCTGGTGTAATCGATGATGAACGTATGAACGAATTTAACGAATTGTGTTTATGGAACACCGTTGACCATCTCAAAACGGACGAAGACCGCGCCGCTTATCTTGAGGCGTGTTTAGAAGAAGCGGGCGATGACCCTGTTTTTATTGCCAAAGCCTTGGATAATATCGCCAAAGCGAAAGGCATGACCGAATTAGTGTCACACGAAACAAATCCAAGTTTGGGTATGACCTTAAAAGTCATCAAAGCTCTAGGCATTCGCCTTCATGCGGAAGCTGTGCCGCTATGAACTCCCGCATTTTTAAACCCCGCTTTTTTGCCCGTCAAATGCAGAAAATCGGTTTGTCTGACGAGTTACTTTTAAATGCCGTCGATGAAATGGAACGCGGTTTGATTGATGCCAATTTAGGCGGTGGCGTAGTCAAAAAACGAGTTGCATTACCGAATCGCGGAAAAAGTGGCAGCACACGCACTTTGATTGCCACAAAGAAAATGCTAAGTTTTTCAGATGCCATGCTTGATATTGCTTTGATAAAAAACGATTTACAGGAAATTAACCATGTCAAAAAAATTTAAAACAAAAAATAACAGCAAAATACTTGCGGCTGTTTATGAAACCATGAGCGATTTTCACTCTTCAGGATTGATTTCAGACAGGGAATTACAGGAATTTAAAGAAGGTTGTTTAGAGCCTGAACCCATCAAGATTGATTACGACGTTTTCGAGTGTATCAATCAAAAATACGGTTCTAATCGTGAAAAATTACAGGTTTTGATTAACGATTTACTCCGCAAACAATTGAATATCAGCCAGCCCGTTTTATGAAATACCAAACCTATCCTGCGTATAAAGATTCTGGTGTTGAGTGGCTGGAAGACGTGCCTGAACATTGGGAAATAAAAAGACTTGGACAATTTTTTGAAGAACGACGAGAAAAAGTCAGTGATAAAAATTATGCCGCGTTGTCTGTGACGATGAAGGGAATTGTTCCACAGCTTGAAAATGCCGCTAAATCAGATGATGGCGATAATCGAAAATTAGTTTTGAAAGATGATTTTGTAATCAATAGCCGTTCAGATAGAAAAGGCTCATCAGGTGTTTCGCCTTATGACGGTTCAGTGTCGTTAATTAGCATCGTTTTAAAACCTAAACGAATTCAACCCGCATTCGTACATCATTTGTTTCGTAGCTATCCATTTCAGGAAGAATTTTATCGTTATGGAAAAGGCATTGTTGCCGACCTTTGGAGTACAAATTCTTCAGAAATGAAGAACATTTTGATTCCAGAAATGCCAGAAAACGAACAACAAAAAATCGCCCAATTCCTCGATCACGAAACCGCCAAAATCGATACGCTGATAGAAAAACAACAGCGGCTCATCGAACTGCTCAAAGAAAAACGTCAGGCAGTCATTAGCCATGCCGTGACCAAAGGTTTAAATCCTAACGCACCGATGAAAGATTCGGGTGTGGAGTGGTTGGGCGAAGTGCCAGAGCATTGGGCTGTTGCAAAATTATCATATCGGTATGATGTTTTGCTTGGAAAAATGCTTGATGATAAAAAAATTACAGGGAATCATTTAGGGGCATACATTAGAAATACTGATGTTCAATGGGATTACATTAACGATGAAAATTTACCAGAAATGGATTTCAAACCTGAAGAGCAAGACAGATATTCGGTTAAAAAAGGAGATTTAGTTGTTTGTGAAGGTGGGGAAATTGGACGAGCTGCCATTTGGGAAAAAGAAACTTCATGTTTTTATCAAAAAGCTCTTCATCGTTTAAGACCAGTAGCCCCAATAAAAGATGAAACACGTTTTATGTTTTACATATTGTTCGATGCTGTACATCAAGAAAGATTTATTAGTGGAGCTGGAAAAGCCACTATTGCACATTTACCAGCAGAAACATTTCGCCAATATCGTTTTGCATATCCTCCTTACGAAGAACAAAAACAAATATCCCAGTTTTTAGATGAACAAAAGAAAAAATTTGATGCGTTAAATTTACGGGTTAAAGAAGCAATCGAACTCATGCAAGAACGCCGCACCGCCCTAATTTCTGCGGCAGTGACGGGGAAGATTGATGTGCGGGCATGGGACGCGCCCAATGCTTAACGACATGGCAGAAAACGTGACGCGCATTATTCAAGCATCTGCGCCAGTTGATGCGATTTATCTTTACGGCTCACACGCCAAACAAACCGCGCATGAAACGAGCGATTGGGATATTGCGATAATTTTCACGGATTACGAAACGGATTTGCTGGCGCGTGCGTTACGTCCACAAACGATAGAAGCCGCGCTCGAACGTGAATTAAAACTTTACAATCAAATCAGCGTGATTGATTTAGAAACTGCGCCTATGTATTTGCAATACAGCATTTTAATGTCGGCGGTGAAATGGTTTGACCGCAACGTGCCGCACGTTAAGCGCGTTGAGCAAAGCATTTTTTCAAAATGGGAAAAGGATTATGAGAGATATTGCGTACGAACAAGCGTTGATTCGGCATCAACGTCGAATGCTGCGAATTTTGGACGAATACCACAACGAAGACACCGCGACTTGGACAGAGCGGGATTTTTTAGCGATTCAACGGGCGTTGCAGATTTACATTGAATCGTTTATTGGCATGGCGCGTTATTTTGTCGGGCAAAAATACAATTTATCGGTCAGCCAATCGCGTGAAGCGGTGGACGAGTTGAAAAGTCGCGGGGATTTGGATTTTCAGCAACATAACGAATTATTAAAACTAACAGCATTTCGACACCCGTTAGTTCATGACTTTTTAGGTAAAACTGATAGTCGAGTACAACTTATGGTTTCTCAAAAGCATTACGCAATTATGGAAAATTTGTTTGTGGAATGGCACAAAGAATTGGAGCAAATGGCATGAGCAAAGCCAACGAATTACCGTTTCAAAATGACATCATTTCGCAATTACTCGCAAACGGTTGGTTGCTTGGGCAGTCGAGAAACTACAATCGTGAATTAGCGTTGTATTCGGAAGATTTACTCGGTTTTGTGCAAGAAACCCAGCCACAACAATGGCAAAAATTTTGCGATTTGTACCCGCATAATGCGAACGAAAAATTTTTAGAACGCGTTGCTACGCAACTCAATAAAACTGCCCCGAATGCGGTAAATAAAGAGCTGCGAACCTTCGGCACGCTCGGCGTTTTACGTCATGAAATCAAAGACCGAAACACGCGCTTTCGTTTGTGCCAATTCAAACCCGAACACGATTTAAACCCTGACACGTTGGCGCGTTACGAAAAGAACCGTT
Organism: Methylococcales bacterium; assembly: GCA_028713145.1. Taxonomy (GTDB): domain Bacteria; phylum Pseudomonadota; class Gammaproteobacteria; order Methylococcales; family Methylomonadaceae; genus UBA10906. Next base: position 341 of record JAQTOT010000171.1, on the reverse strand, counting down.
GCCGCGTTGTCCCTGAATTGGTTTATAGCGCGTGGGGAAATTTGGCGCGAATTGATTTGGTGTTATTTGTGAATGGCTTGCCGATTGTGACACTCGAACTCAAATCCGAATTTAAACAAGCGGTACAAAATGCGATTAAACAATATAAAACCACACGTTTGCCAATTGACGAGGCAACGAAAAAGCCTGAACCGTTGCTCACTTTCAAGCGTGGCGCGTTGGTACATTTTGAGGTCAGTCAATTTGAAGTCCACATGACGACACGATTAGACGGTGAAAAAACAGTTTTTTTGCCCTTCAATAAAGGCACAAAAGACGGTAGCAAGGGTAACAATGCCCCT
>JAQTOT010000012.1 GCA_028713145.1 Methylococcales bacterium | reverse complement strand
CACAATGCGGCGTTTATGGTGTTTTTTCTTGTGCCACGGGTCGGGAAAAAATAAATGTAATCCTGCCAAACTTTCATCTGGCACACGCTGTTCTAAAACTTCAATTGCGTCGTGGCAATAAATTCGTACATTCGAGAGTTCCATTTGTTCAAGTAACATCAACAAATGTCCTACCCCAGGTCGATGCACTTCAATGCCAAGATAATTTTTATCAGGATTTGCCGCCGCCATTTTCGCTAAACTGTCACCATTACCAAAGCCGATTTCAACAATCAATGGCGCGGTGTTGCCAAAAATTTCGGCAAAATTCACGTCTGTTTGCGGGTCAAGACAATAACGTTCCCAATGATTTTCTAACGCAAAATTTTGCCCTGGTGTGACACGTCCTTTGCGACGCACAAAACTTTTGATGCGTGGCGGTGTAATTTGTTCTATTTCCATAAATCAATAAGACCGTTGCACCGCAAATTTGGCGAGTAAAATCAGCGCGTTTTTATAATCGGATTCGGGCAAAATGGCGAGCGAATCAATGGCTTTTTGCGCTTGTAAATCGGCTTGTTCTTCGGTGTAAGTGATGGCATTTGTGCGTTGCACCACAGCATAAACGTCATTGAAAACTTCCCGATTCCCGTTTTTAATCGCTGCAATTACAATCGCTGCTTCTTCAGGTGTGCCATTTTGGATGGCATAAATGAGCGGCAATGTTGGTTTGCCTTCGGCTAAATCGTCGCCCAAGTTTTTGCCTAATTCTTCTGAGGTCGCTTTGTAATCAAGCGCATCATCAATCAATTGAAACGCAATGCCTAAATGTTGACCGTATTGCGCTAAGGCTGTTTCGATTTCTTCACCAGAATTAGACAAAATACCTGCTAATTGCGTGGCAGCACTGAATAAAATCGCCGTTTTACGTGCAATCACTTCTAAGTATTTTGCTTCGGTGGTGTCGGGATTATTGCAATTCAAAAGCTGCAATACTTCACCTTCAGCAATTGCCGTTGTTGTTTTTGACAACAATTCCATTACGCGCATATTGTTTGTGCGAACCATCATTTCAAATGCGCTCGAATACAAATAGTCGCCCACTAAAACGCTAGCGGCATTGCCCCAAACTGCATTTGCGGAGGCTTCACCACGACGCAAATCGGATTCGTCTACTACATCATCGTGTAGCAGCGTTGCCGTGTGGATAAATTCAATTACCGCCGCGAGAATTAAATGATTTTGCGACACGTCACCCAAGGCTTTTGCCGCAAGCAACAACAACATTGGACGTAAGCGTTTGCCGCCATTGGTGACGATATATCGCCCAATTTCGTTGATTAAAATCACATCCGAACTAAGTTCACTGACAATCAATTGGTCAACAGCTTTGGCTTCGGCGAGGGTTAATTGTTTGATTGCATCGAAATCAATCGACGCGGGAGATTGTGTAGTCATAATTTATATCAATAAAAGGGTTGTGGACGGCATTATAACTGCTAAGTGCCTAGGTTGTCAGAGCAATTAAAAAGTGAGTGAGATACACGGAGCGGGACACATTTTTTCAATGAAACCGTAAAATGATTTAGCATAAAACAATTGAATCAAGCTGATGGCTAACATGAAAATGAAACATTTATCGCCCTTCGTTTTTACTTTTAACGCAATGGGCAGTCCATGCGAATTACAGTTTTATGCGCCAACGCCTGAATTTGCTCAAAGAATTGCTCGACAAATTACCACTGATATTTATCGTTTAGAACAAAAGTATTCACGCTATAAAACAGATAATTTTTTGTCGAAAATCAATCAAGTTGCTGCGTCAGGTGGTTCAATTTCAATCGATGAAGAAACAGCAGGATTGTTGAATTACGCGCAAACTTGCTATGAACTTAGTGATGGACTTTTTGATATTACATCGGGGATTTTACGCCGTGCGTGGCGATTTGATTCAGGGATTTTGCCCGATGATAAAATTATTGAAACGCTTTTAAAACGTATTGGCTTTCATCATTTACAGGTCGAAAATGCCACGCTCACGTTTTCGCAAGCAGAAATGGAACTCGATTTTGGCGGCATCGTTAAAGAATACGCTGCCGATAGAGCAGCAACGCTTTGTGTCAATGCTGGAATTTCACACGGCATTGTTAATTTAGGCGGTGACATCAAAATTATCGGCTCGCATCCTGACAAAAAACCGTGGCGCGTAGGTATTCAACATCCGCGCGATAAAACCAAAATTTGGAAAACGCTAAAATTAAAAACGGGCGCACTCGCAAGTAGTGGCGATTATGAACGTTGCCTTGTGATTGATGGCGTGCGTTATGGACATATTTTGAATCCTAAAACAGGTTATCCCGTTCGGCAACTCGCTGCTGTGAGCGTGGTTGCCGATTTATGTGTTGTGGCGGGAAGTGCTGCCACCATTGCGATGCTCAAAGAAAAAGACGGTGAAAAATGGCTTAAATCATTGGGATTGCAACATTTCGTTTTTAAAAATTAAACATTCTCGTTACATACCAATTCGATGCGCTCTTGCTGAAAAGAAAATGCCGTTCGGTTTTTCAGCGGGCAAACGCGCTACTTCTGTAAGCGTTTGCGTGTCATAAACTGCCACGGCATTATCATCACGCAACGCAATCCAAACTTGTTCGCCGCGTGGCGTAAATTCAAAATGCAATGCCGCTTTTCCTGCGCTGAATGTTTTTTCAATTTCTAATAAACTCGCATCAATGACTTGAATTTGTGAATTATCAGGCATGGCAAAATTGACCCAAATCTGCGGCCCATCAGGTCTTGCCATGACAAAAACAGGTTGCCCCACAACAGAAATCGTTTTCACGAGTTGCCACGTTTTTTTATCGACAACTAATACTTCATGTCGCCCAACAGCGGGAACGAAAACATAATCTGAAGTCATTGCCCAACCTTCAAAATGCGGCATTTTATAAACGGGCATTTGTTCATCGTCTTTGCCGTAATTTTCTAAAACACGCTTTACGCCAAGTTCGGGATGCCACAAATCAAGCACTGCTAAGCCTTTTTCACCAAATAATCCCGCAATGTAATAACGTCCATCTGATGAAATCAGCGCGTCATACGGTTGTTTGCCAATACCTGTGAATTTTTGAATTTGTGGCGATTTTGGATTTTTTGCGTCAATCACCCAAATTTCACCCGCATCAAATAAACTGACGACAAATTTTTGATTCGGCGCATCAACCAAACCGACGGTTTTAGATAATTTTCCGTTCGCATCACGCGCAGGAATGTCGGCAAGTAATTCAAGTGTTTGCGCCGAAAATAATTTCACGCTGGCAGGTTCATAACTTGAAACCCCAATGATTTTGCCATCTTGCGAAATTGCACCACCGATTGAATTGCCCCCTTGAATTATTCTTTTTTCGACCCCATCTGTGAGCAAATCGATTTTAGTCAAGCCTCCGTCTCGTCCAAAAACGTAAGCGAAGCGTTCATCGCGTGAGAAAACTACCGAAGCGTGTGATAAATCGCCTAGACCTTCGATTTTAGCGAGCTGGCTTGGTTGTGACGTGTTAATAATTAGCGCAGAATTCGATTCACGCTCGATGATTAGCCCTAAATCACCTGTAGCGCGTAAATCATCAGCATGAACAGTTAAAGCGTAAAATAAACTTAAAAAAGAAATAAATTTTTTCATTAGCGTGTCGAAAAAGTGAAGTAATAGTTATTCGCTATAATAACGAAAATCGCTAAACAAACTTTAAATAAATGCTAAAATCATTAGCAATTCAACAACAAAGAGGTATTCAAAAATGACAAACGCTTTGGCTCTGCCTACAAATTTATCTGTTGGAACGTTTGACGCTTACTTAAATGTTGTTCGTCAAATGCCACAATTAACCAGTGAAGAAGAACACGAACTCGCTGTGCGTTATCACAACGAAGGCGATTTGGAAGCTGCTCGCCAGTTGGTGATGACTAACTTACGTTTTGTGGTTCACATTGCACGCGGTTACAGCGGTTATGGTTTATCCATGCCAGATTTAATTCAAGAAGGTAACGTCGGTTTAATGAAAGCGGTGAAACGTTTTGACCCTACGATGGGCGTGCGTTTGGTCTCGTTTGCTGTGCATTGGATTAAAGCGGAAATTCATGAATATGTGATTAAAAACTGGGGCATTGTCAAAATTGCCACCACGAAAGCGCAACGCAAATTGTTTTTCAATCTTCGCAAAATGAAAAAAGATTTGAATTGGCTCACGCATGATGATGCACAATCGATTGCGGCTGATTTAAATGTCGATATTTCAGATGTTTATGAAATGGAAAAACGTTTGAGCAGTCACGATGCGTCTTTTGATATGTCTAGCGACGACAACGACGATGAAAATTACGCTGCGCCTGTGAATTATTTACAGTCTTATCACGCTGACCCTGCCGAATTATTAGAGGAATCAGATTGGGAAGGGCGTGAACACGATTTACTCGTGGAAGCGATGAAATCACTTGATGAACGTAGCATTGACATTTTGACTAGTCGTTGGTTAATTGAAAAGAAACTCACGTTGCAAGATTTGGCTGCAAAATATAACGTGTCTGCTGAACGTATTCGCCAACTTGAACAAAATGCAATGAAGAAAATTCGCAACGCTTCGGTGTTTGTTGCGTAAATTTTCATTACATTTTCTCGAAAAAAAACCGCCTTTACGGCGGTTTTTTTGTTTTAAGGCGACTATAAATTCGGTGATTGTTTATGCCAATCTGTCGCTTGTTGATAAACGTGAGCGACATTGAGCAAACGCGCTTCATCAAAATAATTTCCAATCAGTTGCAAACCCACAGGTAAGCCGTTAATGAAGCCTGCTGGAATCGACATGGCAGGCAATCCTGCTAAGTTAATCGCAATGGTGTAAATATCCGCCAAATACATTTCAATCGGATTAGCGATTTTTTCACCGATGTTAAACGCAGGCGTTGGCGTAACAGGGCTAAAAATCACATCGACTTCATTCAACGCATTTTTAAAATCATCACTAATCAGGCGGCGAACTTGTTGTGCTTTTAAATAATACGCATCGTAATAACCCGCCGAAAGTGCGTAAGTTCCCATCAAAATACGACGTTTGACTTCTTTGCCAAACGCTTCGCCGCGAGAACGGGTGTATAAATCGTCCAAATCGACAGGGTTTTCACAACGAAAACCAAAACGCACGCCGTCATAACGCGATAAATTCGACGAACATTCTGCCGATGCAATAACGTAATAAGCAGGAATCGCGTATTTCAAATTCGGCATCGACACTTCTTTGATTTCTGCCCCGAGTTTTTTATATTCTTCAATTGCTGTTTCAAGTGTTTTCGCCATATCGGCGTTTAAATCAGCGGTGAAAAATTCTTTTGGCAAACCGATTTTTAAACCTGCTAATGGTTTATTCAAATCTGCAAGGTAATCAGGAACAGGCGCATCAACGCTGGTTGAATCTTTGGCATCAAAACCCGCCATTGATTGCAGTAAAATCGCACAATCTTCAGCACTTCGCGCCATTGAACCGCCTTGGTCTAAACTCGAAGCGTAAGCAATCATGCCAAAACGTGAAACACGCCCGTAAGTCGGTTTAATTCCCGACACGCCACAAAATGCTGCTGGTTGACGAATCGAACCACCTGTGTCCGTGCCTGTAACGCAAACGGCAAGTTGCGCTGCAACCGCTGCTGCACTACCGCCTGACGAACCGCCTGCCACGGCGTTTTTGTTCCACGGATTTTTCACTGCGCCATAAAAACTGGTTTCATTCGACGACCCCATGGCAAATTCATCCATGTTCAATTTGCCTAAATTGACTGCCCCCGCCGCGTTTAATTTTTCCACAACTGTTGCGTTATAAGGCGCGATAAAGTTATCGAGCATTTTTGATCCACAGGTTGTTTTCACATCTTGGGTGCAAAAAATATCTTTGTGTGCCATCGGAATGCCTGTGAGTAACTCAGCATTTCCCGCTGCAATTCTCGCGTCAGCGGCTTTTGCGGCTTCAAGGGCAAAATTGTCTGTAACCGTAATGAAAGCATTCAAATCAGCGTGTTGTTTAACGCGATTTAAAAAATGTTGCGTGAGTTCAACGCTTGAAAATTCTTTGGCGCGTAAGTCTTGTGCAAGTTCTGAAATCGTTTTGTGGTGCATAATCTTTATGTTCTCGTAAATTTTAATGATGCGAAATTTTACCGTTTTTAACGTGGCGCGTGGGCTTTTGTTTGTTGTGATAAATAAAATTGCGCTAACGCTAAATCTTCTGGGCGAGTGATTTTGATATTGTCCGAGCGTCCTTCGACGATTTTTGGTGAAAAACCTTGCATTTCGAGTGCGCTCGCTTCGTCGGTAATGGCGTTATTGCCTTGATGAATTTGTAAGGCATTTTTTAATGCGCCATAGCGAAACATTTGTGGCGTTAACGCTCGCCAAATTCGATTTCTGTCATGCGTGCTGAGAATTTGCATACCGTCTACATCTTTTAACGTATCGTGCGAAGACAACGCCAAAATGCCGCCAATTTTGTCATCTTTTAATTCAAAAATAAGTTTTTCAATATCTTCGGTTGTGATGCACGGACGTGCTGCATCGTGAACCAACACCCAATCGTTTTCACTCGCTTGATTTTCGATTTGTGCTAAAGCATTCAAAACCGAATCAGCGCGTTCTTTACCGCCTGCGGCACGAATAATTTTTTCATGTTTTGAAATGGGTAATTCGTCCCAATATGGATCGCCGTCTGAAATTGCTACGACAATTTTTTCAAAAACCTGTGCCTCGATTAAACGAGTGAGTGTTTGTTCAATAACGCTGATTTCCTCCCCACTTGAAAAGGGGGGCTGGGGGGGATTTTCCAATAAAAGATATTGTTTCGGTCTATCGGCATTCATGCGTTTTCCAACGCCTGCGGCGGGAACAATGCCCCAAAATTTTGTTGTCGTCATAGAAATTACAGGCTTTAAAAACAAAAAGACCGCTAAAAAGCGGTGTATTTTTTATGTGGGAATGTGCCGACAACTAAACAGTCGTTATCGGCAACACACAAAAACGATTAGTTAACGACGTTAACGTAGCAAGATAACCCTTCTGTCATGCTGCTAGAAATATCGCCATTTTCATCGGTTAATTTCCAATACGAAAGAATGTGGCAAGGATAATTGGGGGCTTTAAATTCAACGCTAATTGAAACGGTTTTGCCTACTTTTGTATCTTTCACCGCAATTTCGCTTGAGGTAGGAATCAAACCGCGACATGTTGTGAGCGTTTTTGATTTTGGTGGCACATAAGCAGGGTCAACAGGTTGATCTAAACAAATCAATTTGCGTCCAACCCATGCTTTATCACCTGTATTTTTAATTTCCCACGTTTTCACAAACGTTTGATTCGTTTTAACTTCGCTGTTATCGGGAATCGTCACGTCGCGGATAAACTCCAGTGCATCACCATCTTTTATGCCATAACGTGGCGTTTCCACTTGATCAAGTAAATGACGAAACAAGTGAATTGGGTGAACTTGCAATGTTTTTGCAAGTGAAATGACCGTTGATAATTTAGCTTGCTCTGTCGCGCCACTGAACAAATCGTAAAGTGATTGGCGTGAAATGCCTGTTTGTTGTGCGAGTTTAGTAATACTGAGTCCTAATTCTTTTGCGCGAACTCGAATATATTTCGCAAATTCTTCTCTTTGCATGATGATTATACCTGTGAATTTAATGACAAATGGGAGGGCATAAGATGCAATAAATTTTCCATCATGTCAAAGTCGTCTGTCTTAATGTATTTTCTTTTTCAACTGTAGAGGGCGATAACGGAATATAAAATTTAATGTAAAAAGTACGGTTGTTATTCTATAATGATGTTTTATCTAGTAATTTTAAAATCATGAGAGTAAAATTATGTCAGCAGTGATGGAAGAAAAAACATTTCGAGGGATGCGCGAAGTTGCCTTACTTAGCGTTATTGCGGGAGCTTTATTTTTTCTTATCTCACTGATAACGTTCAACAATGATGATGCAGGGTGGACACACAGCGGTTCGATAAAAGCTATTTCAAATGCAGGCGGTGTATTTGGCGCGTGGATTTCTGATTTTATGCTTAGTTTTTTTGGGCTTTGCGCTTACACCTTTCCGTTAATCATTATTTGGCAAGGTTATTTAACCTACAGCAATCGTCGCCCTGAGCAATCAGGCATGATGCTTACGTTGCATTGGTTAGGGGCGATTGCAACCATTATTTCTGCTGACGCATTATTTAGTTTTTATTTTCAACACACAGGGCTTGAACTTCCACGCAATACAGGTGGCATTTTAGGACAAGAAGTGGGCGCAGCACTTGCCGTCATTATTGGTAGCTCAGGCGCAACGTTATTTTTACTCGTCGTGTTATTTGCAGGTTTGCGTTTAGTCACTGAAATTTCCGTGCTTTCGGTACTCGACTTTATCGGCAAACACAGTTTTTCAATCGGCGGCGCGTTTTACCGCAATTTACTAGAGGCGTTGCACGCCAACGCACCAAAACCTGCCACAATGCAATTTGTCGCTGAAACCGAAAAGCCTGTGGCAAAAAGACAGCGAGCAAAAGTGAAACCTGTCGTTGAAGAAGAAACATTTTTTGATGAAGAAGATGACGATGACGCAGCATTTGATGAATTGTTAGCAGAGAACGAAGACGACGAAGAAAAAATTGAAGTCGTTGAAAAAAAAAGCGTGAAGAAATCCAAAGCGAAATCTGCACCCGTGCCATTAGATTCAGTCGAAAACAGCGATAAACCTGCCAAAACACCACTCAGTAAAAAGTTCGACAAACTCGTCGAAACTGTTAAACACGTTAAAGACGAAATGCTTGAACAGGCTGAAAAAGCGGTTGAAAAAGTCGAGAAAAAAGCCGCTAAAAAACCTGCTGAAAAGAAACCAAAAGCCATCGTTTATCCTAAGAAAAACAAACTGCCTACGCTCGATTTGCTTGATGACCGTGACACCAAAGTGATTGGTTATTCGCAAAGTGATTTAGAAGAAATGTCGCGTCTTGTGGAAGACATTTTGGCGGATTTTAATGTTTCTGTAACCGTGGTGGGTTTTCATCCTGGCCCTGTGATTACACGTTTTGAATTGCAACTTGCCGCAGGCGTAAAAGTCAGTCGCATTAGCAGTTTATCCAAAGATTTAGCGCGTTCATTGTCGGTCACAAGCGTGCGAATTGTTGAAATTATCCCTGGAAAACCCGTTGTTGGTTTGGAAATTCCAAATCGTGAGCGCGAAATGGTGACGTTACGCGAATTACTTAAATCTGCACCGTTTGAAAAATCGAAATCGTTGCTCACACTCGCAATGGGCAAAGACATTGCGGGCGTACCAATTTGCGCGGATTTAGGAAAAATGCCGCACGCGCTGGTTGCTGGGACAACAGGTTCAGGTAAATCGGTCGCCATTAACACGATGATTTTGAGTTTGCTTTATAAGGCAAATCCAGATCAGGTTCGTTTGATTATGATTGACCCAAAAATGCTTGAATTATCGGTTTATGAAGATATTCCGCATTTGCTTACGCCCGTTGTCACCGACATGAAAGAAGCGAGTAATGCGCTGCGTTGGGCGGTTGGTGAAATGGAACGTCGTTACAAATTGATGTCGAAAATGGGTGTGCGAAATTTAGCGGGCTTTAATCAAGTGATTGAAGATGCGGCGGCGCGTGGTGAAACCATTCGTGCCCCGATGTTCCAAATGATAAATCCACTTGAAGATGATGAAGATTTCCCGACGCTTTCGACGTTGCCAAGCATTGTCATTGTCATCGACGAATTAGCCGACATGATGATGATTGTCGGGAAAAAAGTCGAAGAACTCATTGCGCGTTTAGCGCAAAAGGCGCGGGCGGCAGGCATTCATTTAATTCTCGCAACGCAACGTCCCTCGGTCGATGTTTTAACGGGTTTGATTAAAGCCAACGTACCAACGCGGATTTCGTTTCAAGTTTCATCACGGATTGATTCACGCACAATTTTAGACCAAGGTGGCGCAGAAACTTTGCTTGGAAACGGTGATATGTTGTTTTTGCCTTCAGGGACGAGCATTCCAATTCGCGCTCATGGCGCGTTTGTGGATGACCATGAAGTGCATCGCGTAGTGGAATTTTTAAAACAAACTGGCCCGACCAATTATTTGAAAGAAATTTTGCAAGAAAGCAGCGATTCAAGCGACAGCTTTGGTGGTGGGAACAGTTATGGTGGTGGCTCAGAATCAGACCCACTTTATGATGAAGCGGTGCGCTTTGTCACGGAATCACGCAAAGCCTCGATTTCCAGCGTGCAACGTCGTTTCAAAGTCGGTTACAACCGCGCAGCGACGATGATTGAAGACATGGAAAACGCAGGGGTTGTAAGTTCGCCTGAATCAAACGGCACACGGGTGGTTTTAGCACCACCCGTGGCGTAAATGTTAGGCGTAACGTTTGATGAAATCTTGAACTAAAAACGCCGCTTGTTGCCACATTTTAGTAGCTTGTAATTGCTCACGATTCATAGAAAATTTACCGCGCATTTTTTGCAATCGTTGTTCACGTTCTGCATTATTTTTTTGTGGCAACGCATCTAAAACTTGCACGGCGGCAGCTTGATTATTACAAACTAATACCATGTCACAGCCTGCTTGCAGGGCAATTTTTGCCCGCTCGGAAAAATCTCCTACACTCGCTGCCCCTTCCATGCTCAAATCATCGCTAAAGACCACACCATCAAAACCTAATTCTTCACGCAAAATGGTTTGAATCCAAAACGGTGAAAATCCCGCAGGTTGTGCATCGATTTGTGAATACAGAACGTGTGCAGGCATGATGCCTTCTAAGCCTTGCTGAATTAACGTTCGAAACGGTTGCAAATCACTGTCACGAATTGCCGCTAAATCGCGTTCATCAATGGGCAACGTCAAATGCGAATCGAGCGCGACCGCGCCGTGACCTGGAAAATGTTTGCCTGTTGCTGCCATGCCTGCTCGCGCCATGCCACGTTGAAATTCACTGGCAAGTTGCGTGACTTTCGCTGCGTTTTGCGAAAACGCGCGATTGCCAATAATGGTACTTACGCCGCAATCGACATCTAAAACAGGTGCAAAACTAAAATCTACGCCAACAGCAAGTAATTCTGCTGCCATGAGCCAACCTGCAATTTCGACAATTTCTGGTTCATTTTCATACAGTGCGGCAGGTGGCAAGCGCGTAAAACCAGTTTGAAAACGTTGTACGCGTCCGCCTTCTTGATCGACAGCAATCAAAATTTCACCGTTTCGCGCCGCGCGAATATCATCAATTAACTGCGTGACTTGCTGCGGATTTTCATAATTTCGGGCAAATAAAATCACTGCGCCCGTGTTGGGATGATTGATAATTTCTCGCTCTGACTCAGCAAGCGTTGTACCTGCAATGTCGAGCATCACTGCACCAAAAGATTGGCTGTTTTGTTGTGTTTTCATGAATTTGTAAAAAGTTAAAAAAGTGAGGATTTAATTGTAAAAGGTTTTAATGTGTTTTGTTGATTAAACGAGAAAATTAAAAAGCCATTATAATTTGCCCACTTATGAAAGGAGATTTTTATGCAATACGATGAAAAACGCGCTTTTATGCGAGTCGATGTGAATTGTGAAATGCGCTATCGATTAGTCGATTCGGATGAGTTTCAACCAGCGCAATGCACGTCATTAAGTGGTTCAGGCGTTTCATTTACCAGTTCAAAACCTTGCGAAGAAGGGCAGGCGGCTGAAATTAGCATCACGCCCCAAAGTCCACTTACGCCAACATTGACAGCATTTGTAGAAATTATTCGCGTCACGCCATCCGAATCAGGCGACTACGAAATTGCCGCCACGATTAAATCCATTAAAGGTTAAACATGTTCACAATTACCAAAGAAGTCTATTTTTGTTACGGACACAGACTTATGAATCACGGTGGAAAATGCCGCCATTTGCACGGTCACAGCGTCAAAGCCGCCATTTCCATTACGCGCAGCGATTTGAATGAACAAAGCATGGTGTGTGATTTTTCAGACGTGAAGGAATGCGTGGAAACGTATGTAAATACGCATTTAGACCATAATTTTTTATTGCACAAAGATGACCCGATAATCCCAGCGTTAATTCAAAACAACGAACGATTTTTAACGTTAGAAGAACATCCGACCGCTGAAGTGTTAAGCAAAATGATTTTTAAACATTTGCAAACGCACGGTTTTCAAGTCAGTGAAGTGGCGTTGTGGGAAACCGCGAGCGCGTGTGCAAGTTATCGAGAATCGTGAGAAATCCCATGCCTACCTCACCACTTAATGCCAATTTGTTTGAAGCAAAAAATGTTTTGGCAACGTTTAAAGCGTTAATCAAAACCAAAGAACTCAAACTGCGCGAAAAATTTAATCCGAAATTATCAGTATCGAAATTGCTGCGCGAGAAATCGGATTTTATCGACGGCATTTTGTGTGTGTGTTGGCAACATTTTTTAGGCGATTCGGCAAAAAACTTGACGTTATGCGCGGTAGGCGGTTACGGACGACAAGAAATGTTTCCGTATTCTGATATTGATATTTTAGTGATTTTGCCTTCGGATGAGTGCGTGCAATATCAAGAAAGTTTGGGGGCATTTTTTACGTTTTTGTGGGACATCGGTTTAAAACTCGGTTATAGCGTGCGAAGTATTTCGCAATGCGTGGATGTTGCGACAAATGACCAAACGATTATGACCAGCTTGCTCGAAATTCGACAAATTTGCGGGAATTCAAGTTTATTAAAATCGCTTAAAAGTGAGATTTCCCCAGATAAAATTTGGGCATCAGACAAGTTTTTTGCTGCAAAAATGGAAGAGCAAGAAGCGCGTTATGCCAAATTTCACGATACCGCTTATAACTTAGAACCTAACGTTAAAGAATGCCCTGGTGGTTTGCGCGATCGGCACGTTATCGCGTGGGTTTTCAAACGTCATTACAACGCACAAACGCTCAAAGAGTTAATCAAATACGGTTTTTTGCCCGAAGAAGAATACGCAGAATTAGTACAATTACTCAGCGTTTTATGGCGCATTCGTTATGCGTTGCATTTGCTGACGAATCGCGCCGAAGACCGCTTAGTGTTCGATTATCAGCGTGATCTTGCCGAGCAATTTGATTTTCACAGCGACAATCCCGAATACAACAACGACGTTGAACAGTTCATGCAGTTTTATTTTAAAACCGTTTCGGGTTTAGAACGCTTAAATGAAATGTTGTTGCAACTTTTTAATGAACGTTTTGTGCCGCGTGAACATAACGAAGTACGCCGTTTGGATGCTAATTTCGAAACGATTAACGGCTATTTAGAAGCAGTGGATTCACAAGTTTTTGAACGTAATCCGCTCGCGTTACTCGAATTATTTTTGATTTTAGAGCAACATCAAGAAATCAAAGGCGTTCGTGCAACCACGTTACGTTTAATTCGTAAGAATTTACATTTGATTGACGATAATTTTCGCACCAACAAAGCGGCAAATCATTTATTTATTGAAGCATTTCGTCAGCCGCACGGCATTACCAATCAGTTGCGACGCATGAATCGTTACGGTGTTTTATCCGCGTATTTGCCTGCGTTTGCAAACATCGTAGCGCGAATGCAATACGATTTATTTCACATTTACACCGTCGATGAACACACGCTGTTTGTGGTGCGAAATCTGCGCCGTTTTACGATTGATAAACACAGCAATGAATTTCCATTTTGTAACGCGGTTTTTCAATTGATTCCCAAACCCGAATTGCTGTATTTAGCGGCATTATTTCACGATATTGCCAAAGGTCAACATGGCGATCACAGCGTTTTAGGCGAAAAAATCGTGCGTGAATTTTGCGTTCAACATGACATTTCAACGCACGATACAAATTTAATGGCGTGGCTGGTTCGTAATCATTTAGTGATGTCAACGACTGCACAACGCAAAGATATTTCTGACCCTGACGTGATTCATACTTTCGCGCAAATTGTCGGTAATACCGAGTATTTGAATTATTTGTATTTGCTCACTGTTGCCGATATTCGCGCCACGAATCCTGAGCTTTGGAATTCGTGGAAAGATGCGCTTTTAAAAGAGCTTTATAGCGAAACGCATCATGTAATTCGCACTGGTTTGCCAAATCCTGCCGCGTTATCTGAGCGTTTAGCCGAAAATAAGCAAGAAGCAAAAACGGAATTGCTCAAATTAGGGATGAATGAAGCCACGATTGATTTTGCGTGGCAGCACGTTAGTGATGATTATTTTTTGCGTTATTCGGATGATGAAATTGCGTGGCACACGATAGCGATTGCGGCATCAAATGAACAGGATTTACCGCTCGTTTTATTGCGCCCACAAACACAACGCGGTAGCGCGGAAGTTTTTATTTACATGAAAAATGAAGGTACGATTTTTTCATACGCAACTGAAACGCTCGACCAATTAGGTTTGACGATTTTAGATGCGCGAATTATGACGACGCTCGATGACTACGTTTTGAACAGCTTTTTAGTGTTGGAACAAACGGGTGACGCAATTGAAGATTTGTGTCGAGAAGTGCATATTTGCTCGTCGTTGCGACAAAATTTGTTGCAAAGCAACGTTTCTAAAACCCGAAACATTCATCGGCAATCGCAGTCACGTCAAGCGAAACATTTTCCGATTCCAACGAGCGTCAATTTTCACGTCGATTCACTTGGGCGTTATACGATTATCGAATTGATTAGCACAGACCATGCGGGCTTATTGTCGAAAGTCGGGCAAGCTTTTGTACAACAAAAAATTCATTTGCACAACGCGAAAATTTCTACGATTGGTAGTCGAGTGGAAGATATGTTTTATGTGACGGATGAGGACAATTTGCCGATTGATAATCCACAAAAATTGGAAGCCTTAAAAAAGGCGATTTTTAAACAATTGGATTCGATTTGAACGGAATGAGTCGCGCAAAACCGCCGCCAACGGTGCGAAAATTAGTGGTTTGTCCTTGATAAAGCCGCGCACACGTCAATTGAATTTTTTCGTCATAAACGTAAGCGCGTAAATCTACTTTAAAAATTTGTGTATCGTCATCACAAGCTACGGCTTGCGTTTGCGGCGGCACAAACGTTTGAGCGACATAATCACCTGCTAAGATTTCTTCAAAAACACGCTTTGTTAATTTCTCTCCGCGATACGCGGCTTTGCTACCGTAACCTTTTGCAGGTTTGAAAAATAATTGTTTTCGCCCTGCCCATAAACACTGTGCATTTTTGGCTTCAACCAAAATGGTGGATGCAATTCCGTTTAACAAACAACGCTGTGTTTTTTCATCTACGCCAAATGATTCCAAGCATTTTTCATTGCTCAAAATTGCTAAATTCCGTTTATCGGCATAAAGCGCGTGCGCTCTTGGATGTGGCGTAATCACTACGTTATCCGCTAAATATGCGGCGGCTAAGGCTTGTTGATTAGTTTCGAGCAAAGCAAAATCCGTCAAACGGTTATAAACCAAATCAATCGGCGTATTTTCGTACCACAATTTTTGCGAGTGATAACGCAGAGCTTCAGGCGCACAAATAATCGCTTGAATGCCGTTTGCTTCAAAAAGTTGTTTGAACTGCAAAAATTCGGCGTACAGATATTGCGTTTGCGGCGATTCATCAACGATAGCAATCGTTTTTAACGGCTGTGAAACTCCGCGTGAAAGTTGCCATTCTTCTTGAAACATATCGACAAAGTACGCGGCATTTTCGGCTTTAAATTTCATTGAATTGAGTAACGCGCCACCCGCATTCGTATTGATTTCAATGAGTTTAGGTTCGCCCTTTTCATCAATATGAAAATCGTAACCAAAAAATACGCCGCGTGCTTTCGGGACAAAATGCGCGGTTTTCGGCGCATCCGCTAAAACGTGAATTTGATAAGCGGGCAGGGCGATAACGCTTTCAATGGCAGTGATAATGTCACGAAGATTTTCTAAAACCGTTTCTTCGATAAAAACCGATGAATAAGCAAAAAAGTTTTCAGGAAGCGGGGCATCAAGACGCGAGGGCGCGTCTTGATTAACTGTTTGGGAATTCAAATTTATTTACGCGCGAATTTTTTCATTAACGCGGATTGTTGTGGTTGTTGCGTTGATGTGGGTTGAGCGGGTGCAACAGGAATTTCAATCGCTGGCGCAGGTTGAATTTGGACAACGGGCTGCGGAGCAACAACTTGTGGTTGTGCAATAGGTGCAGGTTGAGCAAAAACAGGTGCTGGCGCAGGTGTTGGAATTGAAACTGTGCTGTATAAATTGAAATTATCGTTGAGCGATTGCACTAAATCTTTCGCTTTTGCGAGCAGATTTGCCAAACGCGCTTTTGATTTTTTGTTCCAACCTACAGGTTCGCTCACAGGTAACATGATGCGTTTGAGACCTAAATCTTGCTCGAATAACGCGGCGAGATTTTCGGTTAATTGCAATTGTTTTTGACGTTTCGTCAGCGCATTTATCGTCACTTTCGCCATTATTTTGCTAAACATAACGTGTAGCGGCAACATAAATGCGGTGATTGAAAGCACGATTGCGCCGCCAATAATGGGGTCAAGTAATAACTCTAAAAAGCCAAGTCCCGCGACTTCGGCAAAAACCATCAACATTGCAATAAAGCCTAAAACAATAATACTTGAAAAATTAGAACGGTCTTTCCACGAAGCAATTCCCTGTTTGACTTCGGCAATCACCACATTTTCTAAATCATTGATACTTTTTTCTAACGAATGTAAAACGCGATAAGTACGTTGCAATCCTGCGTTAGCTAAACGTTGTTCAAGTAATGCGAATTCAGCAGATTGCGGATTGTCGAGTTGTGAAATCCCAATAAATTGCCCGATGGTTAAACCTAAATCGGCAAGTTTTTTCTGCCAAGCGGCAACCCCTGCAACAGTGTCATCGTAGAGATAAACGAGTTTATTGCTTTCTTGTTGTTTAATGAGTGTTGCGGTTAAGGCTTTGGCTAAATCGGTGGTGGTGTTGAAAATATCGCAAAAAACTAATACTACGTCCGATTGTTCAATGCTGTAAGTGGTAAGTAAATTACTGACTTCATAATTGGTTGCGTGAATAAAATCTGGAATATCAATAATCAATTTGCCCTGCAAACGCGGACTGTTGAGTGTTTTCATTTCCAAACTAGCGTTGATTTTTCCGCCTGCGCCTTTTTCTATTTTTTCTAATTTTTGGCTAATGCGATAAAATGGATAACGATAATCTACGTCGAGAGCCGTCGCAGGCAAAATCGTTTGATTGCCTTGCGAATTGTGCAATAAAACAGTCGTTTTATGTGTGGGCGAAAGTTCAACGTTTAAATAACGGGCTAAAAACGTTTCTTTTGCACCTGAATTTCCACCAACCGTGCTGATAATTGGCCACCACGATGTCTGAATGGCTGTCGTGTCATCATTTTCAATAAGACCCAAATCAAATTCGAATTGATCAAGTTCATGAAACACTTTAACGGCGTTTTGCAAAACGGCATTATCTACGGCAAACGTGCTTTGCAGGTTAATTAAATGTTTGCTAGCGGTTTTTTCAGTCATTCGCGGCACCTAAGAAAGTAAGGGAAATGTAAGTTGCAAAGAATACCTAGAATAGGCAAATAAGTGAATAAAAAACTGTTGAAATGTGCATTGATTAC
The DNA here is from genome assembly GCA_028713145.1 of Methylococcales bacterium. Lineage (GTDB taxonomy): Bacteria > Pseudomonadota > Gammaproteobacteria > Methylococcales > Methylomonadaceae > UBA10906. Next base: position 7,957 of record JAQTOT010000012.1, on the reverse strand, counting down.
AACACATAAAAAAGCCTCGCTGAAATCACTCAGCGAGGCTTTCGTTGGTATAAAGAAATAATTCTTAACTTACCAGTCTAATTGGAAGCGTGTTTCGATAATATCCAAATCCGCACCATTAAATGCTTGGCTACGCGCACCACTAGCTCCTACAGTGTTAATATCCAGAGCATGTACATAATCTGCCATTACGCGAACATGCGGATTAACATACCAATTGACACCTAATTTTGCTGTTGAGGCTTGACCGCCTTTAATTGCACCGTCGTTTAGATTGATGTAATCGTAACCTGCTGCAACTTCCCATGCGCCCCAGCCGCCTTTTCCATCAAAGTTATGATTTGGTTTTAAACGATCCCAAGCACCAGTTTTTGATTTATAAGCGCGTGATTCACCTGTTAAGAAGTAGCTCATGTAACCGTAGTAACCGTCCAAAGTAGCACCATTGCCATAACCGCTACCTGAAACATTTGTTTGAATGTATTCACTCTGCGCTGAGAATGGTCCATAAACGACGGCTGTTTCAGCACCAAAACGTGTAAGGTGTTCTGCTTGGCGATAGCCTGCTGTTCCTCGTGCTCCAGAAGTTAAGTTTCCAGTATTTAATATGCTTGTGCGGTCTACGTTGTTATTCAAACCATTAGCGAATGAAACACCACCATTGCTAAATGAACCATTAGCTAAATAATTGTTGTTTAACGCAATATACGAACCCGACACGCCCGTATGCCAAAATTTGGTTTTACTTTCCATCCAAGGCATACCGCTTACACGACCATTAACTTCCCAGCTCGTGTCACCGCCACCGTTATTACGATTCGCGCCACCATTACTGTTTGTTGAGCTACTTACGTTTGCGCCAACAGGTTCAGTTTGTAGCGATAATGCAGTTTGCCAACGATCTGCTGAATAACTCGCACCGATACCCATTTTGTAAGTATTTAAGTTATCAATGAATGTATTTGTCACCATGTTACGTTCGATGAACGTTAAATAACGGTTGCTGGTTGCTTCTTCTAAACTGAATGGTTCTTTAAACGCACCGAATTTGAGTTCAAGTGGTTTTGATACATGGTAGCTCAAGAAAGCATCGGTTACACCTGCTCCATTTGTTCCATTACCACGAGTGAAATCGTATTCGAATTTATAACCCGTATTTTTGAAGAATGTACCTTCAATACCTAAACGACCACGACGAAGTGCAACACCATCATCTAATGTGTTTGGTGTATTAGCACCAGCCGCCGCACCAACTTGATTGCTTACGTTAACTTGTGAATCAACTTGCATACGTCCGTTGATTGCCATTTTGAAATTGCCATCACGGCTTTTGAATTCGATACCGCCGTCTTTTTTAATTTCAACAAGACCTTCTTCTTCACCTGCTTTTGCGTGTTCTTCTAACGCTTTGATTTGGTTGTCTTGCAATTCAATTTTGCTGCGTAATTCAGAAACTTCCCCGCCGCTTTTAACAGGTATACCTTCTTGTACTTGTTCAAATGAACCTAATCTTTGTCTGCCAACACCAGGTTCTGCGTAAATTTGTTTTGTTTTCGAATCAACGTACAAATCAAGCGCGAACGCAGATGTCGTGACGCTTGCAGTTAAAGCCGTCGCAACGGCAAAAGTGAGTTTTGATAATTTCATAATTATTCTCAAACGGGGGTGATAAAAAATTAAGTACAAGGGTAAAAAAGAAATATGACAACTTGATGAATTTTTGATGACATATTTCTAATTAAGCAACAGACTGAAAGTTTTGTTGTTTAAATGCAATTATTTAGCTTATTAGCAACAATCTCAGTTATCGTCCGTCATGAAAAAAAATTAAATGTTGTGGTATGTTACGCGGCAAGCAATGCCGATTTATTCAACGAGGATTTTTATGAATGCCGTAATTCAAAAACGCAACATCAGTGAAACCGAGTATTTAGAACTTGAAGAAAAAAGCAACATCAAACATGAATATATCAATGGTGAAATGTGGGCAATGGCGGGTGCTAGTTTGGCTCATAACATTTTGACCAGTAACGTGTCGCGTCATTTAGGAAATCATTTAGACGGAACACGCTGCACAGCCGTTTCGTCGGATTTGAAAGTAAAAGCAGACCACAATTTTTTTTATCCTGACGTGGTGGTTTTGTGTTCAGATGAAAACGACGAGTTTTACACAGACCAGCCGCTGATTTTGGTTGAAGTGCTGTCGAAAAGTACCGAAAAATCCGATAAATCGTTCAAAATGACTTGCTATAAAACACTGTCAAGTTTGCAAGAATACGTTTTAATTTCGCAAGATTCGGCAGAAATTATGGTGTGTCGCAGAAACAACAGCTGGGCAGCAGAATTCTTTTTCTTAGGCGACGATGTGACGTTTGAATCTATCGGTTTGACGCTCCCTGTCGAAACCATTTACCAACGTGTCAAAAACCAAGACGTACTCGATTATCTGCAACAAAAAGCACAAACAACGGAGACTGAAACGTGCCTTTAAAACAACTCGAAAAATCTGCTCAAACCTACGCCATCAATTCTTGGGGCGATGGGTATTTTTCAATCAATCAAAACGGAAATGTCTGCGTTAAACCGTGTGCAGATAAAAACATCGAAATCGACTTATATGAAGTCGCCCAATCGCTCAATGATAAAAATTTGTCGTTGCCCGTTTTAGTGCGTTTTATCGATATTTTGAAAGACCGTGCCACGCGATTGGATTCAGCCTTTCAAAAAGCCCGTGAAACCTTGAATTATCAAGGCAGTTATACGCCTGTTTATCCAATTAAAGTGAATCAACAGCGAAAAGTCGTTGAAGGGATTTTAGCAGCTGAAAATATCGGTTTAGAAGCGGGTAGCAAACCTGAATTACTCGCCATTATGGCGTTATCGAAATCGAAAAACGGCGTGATTGTTTGTAATGGTTATAAAGACCGCGCTTACATTCGCCTTGCGTTGATTGGTTTGAAAATGGGTTTGAATGTTTATTTGGTTATCGAAAAACCGCTCGAACTCGAATTGATTATTGATGAAGCTAAAAAACTCAATGTAATGCCACAAGTCGGCGTGCGAGTGCGTTTATCCAGTATCAGCGCAGGAAAATGGCAAAATAGCGGTGGCGAAAAATCGAAATTTGGCTTGCACGCGCATGAATTGTTACAACTGATTGAAAGGCTGAAACAAGCTAATTTATTGGGTGCATTAAAATTGATGCACTTTCACATGGGGTCGCAAATTGCCAACATTCACGATATTAAAGTTGCGCTCAAAGAAGCGGGACAATTTTATGTCGAATTCCATCGTTTAGGTGCAGCCATTCAAATTGTCGATGCGGGTGGCGGTTTAGGCGTGGATTATGACGGCAGTAAATCTCGTCGTGAATCGTCCATCAATTACAGTTTGAATGAATACGCACTGAACATCGTGCGTGGTTTTGCCGAAGTTTGCGCTGAAAAAAATGTCCCACAACCTGATATTTTCACTGAATCGGGCAGGGCAATGACCGCACATCACGCGGTTTTGATTAGCGATGTTACCGACATTGAATCGATTTATCGCAATGAAGCACAACTTGCATTGTTACCGACCATTCAAAATCCTGTCGAAGCCTATCACGACGCGCAATTTGTGTTGGCACAAGCGCGTGAAAAATTTGCACAAGACCGATGCTCACTCACCGATTTGGCTCAAGTCGAAAATGAATACGCGCTACTTTGTCAAAAAATTCAAACGCAACTCAACCCACAAAATCAAAGTGAAGAAGCGATTTTGGATGAATTAAACGAAAAACTTGCTGACAAGATTTTCTGTAATTTTTCGTTATTTCAATCATTGCCTGACGTTTGGGGGATTGACCAAATTTTCCCGATTATGCCAATTCATCGTTTGAACGAAACGCCGACTCGTCGCGCCGTCATTCAAGATTTAACCTGCGATTCCGATGGGAGAATTGATTGTTATATTGATGGGCAGAATTTAGAAAACACCTTGCCGATTCACGAAATAAACGTAGATAAACCGTATTTGATTGGCTTTTTCATGTTGGGGGCGTATCAAGAAATTTTAGGCGATATGCACAATTTATTTGGTGATACGCATTCGATAAACATTAAATTGGATAACGACGGCTATCATTTTGAAGATTTGCAAGAGGGCGAAGATGTGTCGGAATTGCTCGATTATGTTCACATTAGCAGTGATGAATTGATGCAAGCGTATCGTGAGAAATTGGCGGCAAGTGATTTAACCGATATTGAAAAACAAACCTACGAAACCGAATTGCTTGCAGGTTTGAATTCTTACACTTATTTGGCGAAATAGTCCGCGATGCAAGGTGTAGAGTTAGCGTTTGAACAATTTGGCGCGGTGCAAAATCCGCCATTGATTATTTTGCATGGTTTTTTTGCCTCATCACGAAACTGGCGGCAAATTGCGGAAAAATTAGCCACAGATTTTTGCGTTTATGTTTTAGATGCGCGAAATCACGGTAATTCGCCGCATTGCGAAATGATGAATTATGAAACGATGGCAGCTGATGTGGCGCATTTCATCACGCAAAATGGACTGCAAAACGTCACGCTTTTAGGTCACAGCATGGGCGGGAAAACAGCGATGTGGCTAGCCTTAAATTTTCCTGATTTGATAGAAAACTTGATTGTTGTTGACATTGCACCAATTGAATACAAACACAGTTTTGACCCAATAATTAACTCGCTCAAAAATTTGCCACTCGCGCAATTATCAAATCGTAAACAAGCGGATTTATTGCTCGCTGACATTATTCCTGAGCTGAGTTATCGCCAATTTTTACTGCAAAACTTGGTATTGAAAACAGGCGGTTATCAATGGCGAATTGATTTAGAGTTTTTTCAAAAAAATGCCGATGCAATTATTGGTTTTCCTGAAAGTCACGACTGTTTGCCGTTTGAAAAACCGACGCTGTTTTTAGCGGGACAAAACTCAAAATATATTCCATCGGGTAGCACGCAACTGTTATTTCCACGGGCGCATATTGTGACAATTCTCAATGCGGAGCATTGGATTCATGTCCAAAATCCCGAAGCATTTTTAACCGCTATTACCGATTTTTTACGATGAATACGTCACTGATTTTTCTTTTAATTGCACAGTTTTTATCGGCATTTGCAGATAACGCGATTTTATTCACGGTGATTGCTCTCGTGATGCACGCGCAAACGCCTGAAACGTGGTACGTCCCAGCGTTGCAAAGTTCATTTTTAGTTGCCTTTGTTCTACTCGCACCTTGGACGGGAACGCTGGCGGATAATTTCCCCAAAGCTCGGGTGTTAATTGCCGCAAATTTACTCAAAGCGTGTGGTGCGTTTTTACTGCTTTTAAACGTTGAACCACTGATTGCGTATGCGATTGTGGGAAGTGGTGCAGCAATTTATAGTCCCGCGAAATACGGCATTTTGCCTGAACTGGTTAAACACGATGAACTTGTCAAAGCCAACGGTTGGATTGAGGGTTCGACGATTTTGGCGATTTTGCTGGGCATGGTAATTGGTGCAAAAGTGGCAGATTTTTCAATTCAAATCGCATTATTTGGCACGATTGGGTTGTTTTTGGTGTCGTCAGGATTTGCGTGGTTGCTTGGCTTGAAAATCCCCCCCGCTCCCCTTTTCAAGGGGGAAGAAAAGCGGTCTTCGGTTCGAGAATTTTTTGCACACATTGGTCAATTTTTCACGCTCGAACGCGCTCGATTTGTGATTTTGGGCGGCTCGTTATTTTGGGCAAGTGCGGCAACATTGCGCGTTATTTTGGTCGCATGGTCGCCGCAAGTCTTGAATTTACACAGCGCAACCGACATCGCACAACTGACGTTGTTTTTAGCGATTGGCATTATTATCGGTTCGGCAATCGTGCCACGTTTGATTCCGCTTGAACATTTGCGTCGCGCTCGATTTGCCGCTTACGCAATGGCGGTGCTGATTGTCTCACTCAGTTTTACGGCTGAAATTTGGACAGCCCGAAGCGTTTTATTTTTGATTGGCATCATGGGCGGCGTGTTTATTGTGCCGATAAATGCCGCGTTGCAAGAAGTCGGACAACAAACCATTGGCAGCGGACACGCGATTGCGTTGCAAGGATTTTTCCAAAATGTAGCGATGTTGCTTGCGGTGGGAAGTTACAGTCTTGCTGCGTCACAGCAAGTAAATTCGATTGCGGCAATGCTATGTTTAGGCATTGCCCTTTTCGTTTCTGCGGTGATAGTTGCGTTTAATTTGCCGCGTGATTCGTCATAACCATTCGCGCTAAATCACTATTTTCATCGATTTCAACAGGTGTTTTTGTCAAAGATTCGCACGCGGTTTTGAGTTCGTTTAATTGTGAAATTTGTTCGGCTCGTCCCGTTTCAAATTGCGAAATACCTAAATTTACCGCGTGATTCAAACTGTCTAAACCCTTGCTTGTTCCTTTGTTCAAACCGCGCAACGCGCATTTTTCTAGCGACGGTTGGCATTTTTTCAAAATAAAAAATGGTACCAGCCAAGACAAACTGCAAAGTAGAGTGCTGTGAATCGCAAAATCAAGATTCAAATAATGGTCGTGCGTTTGATTGCTTTCGACATAACCATTCACGACTTGAAATCCCACCCAACTCATCGCCGTAATTGGCAATAAAACTTCAGCAATCGCAAAAAATTTCAACACACCGCGTTGTAGGGCATTTCCACGTTGTGCTAAGGCTTGGCGCGTGTGCAATTCGACTTGAGATGAAAACTGTTTTTTTGCTTTTTCGCGCAAATTCAACAGTTGCATTTCAAGCGGTACGGTCGGTAAATTCAAATTCTGTGCATCAAGGGCAAGCGAATTCAGCGCATCATCAAATTGCGTTTGGGCAAATTCGTCCCACAAATCTATGTCGCCCGATTTTTCCATCATGGTACGTTGTGCGAAATGCTCGGCTAAAGGTTTTAAACGCCATGTAAAACCTTGTTGCAATTGCATGGCGGTATTTTTCCACGCGTGTTGCCAATGCGAGTACAATTTTTTTAACGCCGTTTCGCTGCCAAAGTGCGTTGCATAATTTTGCAATTGATTTTGCAATGCGTTGGCTCGAACTTGCTCCCCACGTTGTTCTAATTGTTCAATCGTTTTTTGCGTGGCAAGTGAGGCGAGGGTTTGGGCTAAATTTTTAAACTCGTCTTTTTCAACAGTTTCAGTACAACTCGTTTTAAAAATCATCGGTGATTCAAAACCTGCAACGTGCAACTGTTTTTCAAAATCGGTGAATTGTTCGATTTCACCTCTATCATATTGATTCATCACAAATAACCAACCGTGCGTTGCGCCTTCAGAAAGCAACAAACGCCACGCTTTTTCGTCACGGTAACGCTCAGGGCTGACCACATAAATCAATACATCAATGTGTGGCAACCAACTCAAAACCAGTTCTTTGTTGTGCGCGTCGGTGCTGTCGAAATCAGGCATATCAATCCACACGACATTTTTTTGTGTTTCATCATCGTGATGTGCAACGCGAATATCATTCAGCGGCAAAGTAGGTAATTTGACATCTTGATGATGAAAAAGTGTGACTTCTTTGGAGGTCGGACGCGCCACGCCTGATTTTGCAATTGGTTTGCCTGCAAGGCGATTTAACAGCGTACTTTTTCCAACGCCCGTGCCGCCAATGAACGCGACAATTAACGGACGCATAACATTTTCAAAAAGTGGATTTTTTTCTTTTAGAGAAATGGGCGAATTTATTTCCGCAATCCAACCCAATTCATAAGCCTGTTGCGCCCACAAATCAACGCGCTGTGAAAGTTCAGAGTAATCGTAAGCCATGTGGTTTTTCGTCAAAAGTTGCTTCAATGTCGGCAAGTTGCGAAGGAGAAATCGCAAAATGGGTGTTAGTTTTTATTTCGTGTGGCAGTGCGTATAAACGTTGTGAAAGTGGCGCGAAAATTTGATTTTTTACCGCGTTAAGTTGTTGCAT
>JAQTOT010000170.1 GCA_028713145.1 Methylococcales bacterium | reverse complement strand
CCGCTTCTAAAGGTTGATTGCCAATACTTAAAAATGCGGTTTGCAACGGTTGCACCACAAAGGGCATCGAATATAAAACCGATGCCACAACTAATCCTGCAAAGGTAAAAGGCAACGTGCCGATTCCTAACCATGTTGTGAATTCACCGACCACGCCATTTTTACCTAATAAAACCAACAAATAAAACCCTAACACCGTTGGTGGTAACACCAACGGCAAGGCAACAACTGCATTGATAATGCCACGCCATTTTGAGTGTGTTCGCGCCAACCACCACGCGAGCGGTGTACCAAATAACAACATGAAAATGGTTGAAAGGCTGGCGACCTTAAACGTCAACAACAGCGTGGCGAAATCAGCAGAAGTCAGCATAAATTTTTACCTTTTAATGAGGAAGTCCATAGCCGTATTTTTGAATAATGGCTAATGCAGGCGCAGATTTTAAATAATCGAGCAATGCTTTCGCTGCTGGATTTTCTGCGCCTAATGTGAGCAACACCGCATCTTGTTTAATTGGCGCATAAAGATTTTGTGGCACAATCCAACCCGAACCTGTCGCAATTTTTTCATTTTCAATTACTTGTGATAACGCGACAAAACCTAATTCCGCGTTACCTGTACTGACGAACTGGTGTGTTTGCGAGATGTTTTCACCAAGTACAAACAGCGGCTGAACGTTATTTAACACCTTCATATTTTTTAAAACCTCTAACGCGGCTTCACCATACGGAGCTAATTTCGGATCTGCCAAGGCGATGTGTTTAAAACCGCCTTTACTAAGAATTTCGCCTTGCGTGTCTACATAATTTGCCGTGTTTGACCACAACACTAATTTTCCCAGCGCGTAGGTGAAATGACTGTTCGGCACAGCAAATCCCGCTTGTTCGAGTTTGACGGATTTTTTGTCATCGGCAGATAAAAAAATCTCGAACGGTGCGCCATTTTCGATTTGTGACACAAATTTGCCTGACGAACCAAACGATAATTTCGCGCTGTGACCTGTTGCTTTTTCAAACTCGGCGGCAATTTCGGTCATCGGTTTCGTAAAATTTGACGCGACGGCAACCAAGGTTGTTGCCGCGTGAGTGAGTGGTGCGATGAAAAGCAAACTCAATAAAACTAATGGTTTTGTAATTTTTAAAATCATGACGTTCTCCTTAGTTAAAACCGCAACATGCTTTGAATATAAAAATAATCGACATCTTGCGTGTCGGGAGCTTTTGGGGCATTTTTCGCAAACTCGCCTTTGAACAAATGCGCCCAACCTGTTTCAAAATTTAAACTGCTATTCACATCCCAACGGGTCGAAAGTTCTAATTGATGACCAATAAAATTATCGGTTTTGCCCGTTTTATCTTGCAATCCCGATGTCGTCCACGAATCTTTGTCTTCAGCTAACCAATAAAGACGATGACTCACTCCCACTTTCACATCTGAAAGCGGCGAAAATCCGAGGCGATAACCAGGGCTGTTGATATTAGTTCGTGCAAATGCCCCGTAAATTCCCGTTGAACCAAAATCAAAACGTCGTGCGCCGTATAAGGTGTCAAAACGTTGGTCTTTTTTATCTGTCGGGTTTTTATCGCCGCTGGCGTAGTCATATTCCAACGCAAAACGCGGTTTCCAAGGCATATCAAATGTATAACCCACATCAACGTGTTGATACCACGCTTCATGGTCTAAATCTTTATTATCTGTCGATGCCGTGGTTGCTCGAACCGTTCCGAGCTGTCCGATGGTTTCCACTTGAAAATCGAATTTTGATTTAGCTGGTTTGATATAAAAACGTACCCCAGGTGTGAAATAACGGCGATTTTTAGTGAGATTTTTCGCGCTATCGCTTTCGTCTAAGTGATACAAATAAACCTCGCCGTTAATTCCCCACGCGAGGTTATACATTTCTAAGAAACCGCCTGAAAACCACGTCCGACCGCTTGCGGTATCAAATGCCTGAACATCATTGAGAATATCTGCCGATGTTGTCGGATAACGATTGACGGGCATTGTGGTAAAAGCGTTAAACTGCCAGTTGTTATAATCCAAAACACGCAATCGAATACCGTCAAAACTGTTAATTGTATTTCTAAAAGAGTTGCGTGCCACAAGGCGGCGACTACCAAAATTTAACGTTTGCCGACCTGCAATAACTTCTGCGCCTAAACCGCTGTAAAACGCATTCTGGTCTGCCCAACCTAAATAACCTTGGATAAAATCGGCTTCATCAACGTGGGTGTTATTTACTCCAGACCCTGAATCTGCACCGAGTTGCCGCGCATCTAAAAATTCACCGCCTAATCGGAAATGATTAAAACGCGCTTCTAAAAATGCGTCAGTTTGCAAAGCAATTTGTTGGTCTCCCCCTTTGCCACCCGCTTTAAAACTACCATCTACTGTTTCGTAACGGGTACGTTGTTCAACCGACAACGATAGCCATTTAGGTAAATTCAAGGCATCGTGCAAATTCCAAATCGGTTTTTCATATTTATCCGAACCTAATAGTGCATCAGACATTTGACTTGAAAATACGCCAACTGGCGGTTTGGTATACGTTTTTTTCTCTTCAGCAGCCATTGAACAAATTGGAGTTAAACCCGCCATCAAACAGATAACTTCCAAATAAGTGACAGAAAATTTTTGTGTATTCATGGCGGGCATCCTGTTAACTAACCGCTAAAATGACTGAACCTGCTTTAAAAATGGCTGTCGCAGATTGCCCTTCACTTAAACCCAAATTATCAACGCTATCATTTGTCACCGTTGCTGCGACGAGTTCGCCACCGTTTAACGTAATATCAATTTCAGAATTGACCGCGCCGCTGGTTACTTTTGTGATTTTGCCTTGTAATTGATTTCGCGCTGATAACCGATAACCACCTAAATCGCTCGCAATAATGATTTGCGGGGCTTTCACTAACGCGATGACTTCAATGCCTTCTTTGATGTCGAGTACATCTGCGGATTCTTTTGTAATTGAAGCAACGATAATATCACCGCCTTTTAAACGTACTTGCACTTCAACATTTACAACGCCAAGAGTGATGCCACACACAACGCCTTTAAACTGATTTCTTGCACTGATTTTCATAATAATTTCTCCAAAAAAACACCAATGATAAAAAACGATATGATTACCGCTTTCGAGTTCATTATATATCGTTATATACTAAAGTAAATAACGAATTCATTTTAAGGATAAGACAATGGCAACACACACACAAAATAACGATGTTTCGCCGCTTTGGGTCACAGGTGATTTGCAGCTTGCAGGCATTTTAGATAGTCGAATTATTCAACTACTCAAAGCCATTAACGACAGCGGTTCACTCAATCAAGCCGCTAAACAAGTCGGTTTAAGTTACAAAGGTGCATGGCAAATTATTGAAAGAGCAAATAACAGTTCTCCTAAAACATTAGTTTCCACAGCAACAGGTGGCGTAAAAGGCGGTGGAACAGCGTTGACGGATGCAGGTCAATCGCTAGTTAATCTTTTTGAAGAGTTGCAACATTCTCACCAATTATTTTTAAAACAACTGAATCAAAATCTGGTCGCCAATCCTGATAACGTTTTGCTGTTTCAACGTTTAATCGTCAAAACTAGCGCGAGAAATCAGCTTTTCGGTACCGTTATCAGCATTTTGCTTGGGGCTGTCAGTGCTGAAATCACGATTAAATTAAAAGGCAATGAGCAAATCATCACGACCATTAGCCAGCCTGATTTTCAAGAACTCGGTTTAACGCTCAATTCGGACGTGCTTTTGTTGCTCAACAGTTCCGAAATCATGCTTGCAACCATTGATAATCCGAAACAATTTTCAGCACGAAATTATCTGGCGTGCAATGTGATTCAAATTCGAGAAGACCTCATTTATGCCGAAGTCACGCTGTTATTTGCAGGAGGTGAAATGCTGATTGCCACCATCACAAAGCAAAGTTTGCACGATTTAGGCTTAGAAAATGGAATGCGCGTGTTTGCGGTATTCAAAACAAACGCGCCAATACTCGGTATTAAATCTTGCCCGTAATCTGTGGCTTGAGACTGAATTTCATCAACAATGGCGCGTGAAAATGATGAATTGCCCAAAATGTCAGCAACAACGTCGTCATTGAAATTTCAGGCAACCAGTTTTCCAACATGGGCAAAAAAGTATTGGCAAAACACACAACCGTCAGCGTCACAATTAACGGTAACAAATACAGCAACATCGAACTTAAAATTAAATGTGAATCATCAATTTGAACACGAACGCAATCGCCTACTTGCAAATTCAAATCACAATCCAGAGCAAATTCGCGTTTGGGCAAAATCTTCGCGAGCGTCGCCGTGCTGCAACCTGCTTGTTGCGAGCAACCGCCACACGCGCTAGTTTGCAGGCTTTTGATAAAAATCTGACCTGCTTCAACGCGCGTGACAAGAGCAACTTCTTCAATCATGACTTATTGCCATGCCGCGCTAATTTCAGACAGCCAAGCCATTAAACGTTGTTCGCTTAATTCTTTTTGGCAATCTTCGTCTAAAACCAAACCGACAAATTTATCGTCCATTTGCGCTTTAGAACGGTTAAATTCGTAGCCTTCGCAACTGGTGAAACCGATAAATTTTGCATTGCAACAACTGAACGTATCGTAAAGAATGCCAATTGCGTCCACGAAATTATCGGCATAGCCCGCTTGGTCGCCTAAACCGTATAACGCAATCGTTTTGCCCGAAAAATCTGCCCCAGCTAATTGTGGCAAAAATTCTTCCCAACTTTCTTGCACGCCGCTACTCAAACCTGGTAATTCGCCATCACCATAAGTCGGCGAACCTAAAATTAACATGTCATACGCCAGTAAATCCTCAACGCTGGCTTTGCTAATGTTCACAGGTTTATCAGCAATTGCGTCGCCCAATTGTTGAGCGATTTTTTTAGCAAATTTGCGAGTATTGCCTGTATCTGTTCCGAAAAAAATACCTACTTTTGCCATGACACTCTCCTAAAAAAGAAATCAACTTTGAATTTGTAACAATGCCATTTTTTCAACAGGCGGTTGTTGCTCAGGTGTAGACGTTTTCAACGTCACGGCGTGCAAACGTCCTGAGGCTAAAACGTCGTTTAATGTTTCCATCACACCTTGATGTTGTTTAACTAGCGGCAACCCCGCGAAATCTTCACTTACCACGCTAATCGTCAAATCACAGCCTTGTCCCTCGATGCTAATTTTCGCGTTTGGATAGGCTTTGCTAATCAGGTTTGAAACTTCTGAATGCGTCACGGTTGCCGAATCGGTTTTCATCGTCGCTTGCAACATCGGTAACAAACTACCATCGTTAAACATCGATTCTACAATGTCACAGCCACCGACTAATTCACCGTTGATAAACAATTGCGGGAATGTTGGCCATTTCGAAATTTTGGGCAATTTTTCCCGAATAAATGGAGCTTGCAACACATTCACAAACGCAAACGGCACGCCCGTTGAATTTAAAATCCCCACTGCTTTAGCCGAAAATCCGCATTCTGGCGCAGTCGGCACGCCTTTCATATAAATGATGACCGCGTTGTCGGCGAGTTGTTTTTCGATAATGGTTTGTGTACTCATGACTTTTCTCGTTTGTTATTGGGTAGCTTGTTGGGGTTCGTCGCGTTCGTTAATTTCAACATCTTGTTCACCTTTGATAACGTCAGCGTTGACGATGCAACGTTCAACATTTTCGCGTGAGGGAATCTCAAACATGATTTTTCGTAATACTTTTTCCATAATTCCGCGCAAACCGCGTGCGCCCGTGTTGTGTTCGATGGCTTGTTCGGCGATTTCTTCTAGCGCGTCTTGCGTGAATTCGAGTTCCACGTCATCAAACGCAAACAACTGTTGATATTGTTTGACCAGCGCGTTTTTAGGTTCGGTTAAAACTTTGATTAACGCTTCAACATCTAGCGGTTCAAGCGGAGCTAACACAGGAAAACGCCCGATAAATTCA
>JAQTOT010000169.1 GCA_028713145.1 Methylococcales bacterium | reverse complement strand
GTTAAATGCGTTACTCGAAATTCCCGAATCGCCCAAAATTAGCCGTCGTGATTTGTTTCGTGGGCGATTTTCAAATCGAGAAACGCCGTGATTGATGCGGGAAAATTAAAAATTACGCTGAGTTGTGATAACGGAAAAGTGCGAAATGTTGAAATTGAATCAACACGCCCGTTCACACGAGCCGTTTGTTTATTGGTAAAACGCCTGAGCAAACAATGAAAATTTTGCCGTTGCTTTTTAATGTGTGTGGCGTGGCGCAATCTTTCGCAGCATTTCAAGCATTGGGAATGGCTCAAAATTCTGCCGAAACTGCCGCACGGAATTTGTTGTTAAACGTTGAAATTGTCCGCGAGCATTGTTGGTGGTTGTTGATTAACAGAGATAAAGCGCGACTTGCGCCGTTTTTAAAATATGTGTCGGATTTTAAAAAAGCGTTGTTTGCCTCTGGCGAGGCGTTCAGTTTAAACAGTCAGTTAGAAATAAATCATGAACAATTGAATGGCTTGATTTTTCAATTAGAAACCGATTTAGACGCGCTGTTTTTGAATCAACGCCAACGTTTTTTAGATGCGAAAAATGAAGATGATTTGCAAGTTTGGTTAAACGATAACACGAGCATTCCAGCTAACTTGTTGCGTGATTTGCAGGCGAATAATTATCAAAGTTTAGGACGTTGTGCGTTGCGTTTGTTGCCAAATTTAACGGATTTGGATTTGCTGGAAAATTTCGATAGCCAAACGCCAACGTGGCAAAACGCATGTTGTGAAACCAGTTGTTTGAATCGTCAGCAAACACAGCCGTTGATTGCCGATTTATGTGAAAAATATGGCAATGGTTTGATGACTCGTTTAGTCAGTCGGTTGGTGGAATTAGCAAGCCTGCCAAACGTGTTACGGCAAAATTTTATTGCAATGCAAACGCCTTCTAATCAAACACAAAACAAAACAGGCGTAGCGCAAATTCAAGCCTCACGCGGTTTGCTCATTCATAAAGTTGAATTAAAAAATAACCTGATTACGCATTATCAAATTGTCGCGCCGACAGAATGGAATTTTCAGCGCGGCGGCGTTGCAGAATTAAGTTTGCAAACGCTTGATGCACGCGATACAACGACGTTGTGCCAACACGCCGCGTTAATCATCAATGCGATTGACCCGTGTGTGGGTTTTGAATTGGTCATTGATTAGGAAAAGATTATGCACGAAATGTCACTTTGTGAAGGGATGCTTGAAATTTTAAAAGAACAAGCAAAAACACAAAATTATTCCACTGTGAAAACCGTATTTTTGGAAATTGGCAAACTTTCAAATGTTGAACCCGATGCTATGCGGTTTGCGTTCCCAGTGGTTGCAAAAGGTTCACTTGCAGAAAATGCGACCCTTGAAATCATTGAAGTTTCAGGGCAAGCGTGGTGTATGCAATGCGAAAAAAACGTTGTGATTGAACAACGTTACGATGGCTGTCCGTTTTGTGAAAGTCATCAATTGCAAGTCATAGACGGCGAGCAAATGCGAATTAAAGAGTTAGAAGTCGCATAATTATTTGTTTTTATTTTATTTTAAGGAGTTATCTCAATGAGTGTTCAAGCAATTAAAGAATTTTCTGCGAAAGCAAAAGCAGATGCGGAATTAGGTGCAAAATTAAAAGCGGCTGTCAAAATGAAAGAGTTACGCGCTTTGTTTGAAGAAAATGGTTTTGAATATCACGAAGATTCATTTTATCCACCCAACGAACCGCAATTTGTTGAAGAACAACTTTCGGAAAAAATGGCAAAAGCCTTGTTGCGAGCGTAACAACAATGTTTGATTTCATGGATTTGGAATTTAATGACGCGCAACAGTTCGAATCATCAGGTTTTTATATTCCTGAAGCGAGCGAATGTATGCGTTGTGGGCAATGCGTGAGTGGTTGCCCGACTTTTCGTTTATTTCAAATCCATGAAGAAACGCCCCGAAGCCGCATTCGCACAATTAGTAAAATTTTGGTTGAAGATTTACCTGTTAGCGCAGAAGAACTCAAACACTTAAATAATTGTGTGCAATGTCGCGCGTGTGAAACGAGTTGTCCAAGCAAAATGGCTTACGGACAATTGTTTGATGCCGCACAAGCAAAATTGCAAACGCCTTTAAATTCGTTAGCAAAAATGGCTTTTTATTTGATTGAACACAAAAACCACCGTGCGTGGTTGATGCCATTTTTGAAAGGTTATTTAAAATCAGGTTTGCGAAAACCATTGCAAGCCTCGAAATTATTAGAAAAAGTGAATTTAGCTCATGCAGAAAATTTGCTTACCGAACCGTCGCTAAAATCGTTGTTTGAAATTTATCCGACAAATAGAATCAGACGTGGAAGTGTTGCTTTATTTACGGGTTGTGTTGCAGAAAATTTCGATCGTGAAACGTTAAACGCGGCAATTAAATTACTTAATGCCAATGGTTTTAACGTTCAAATTCCAAAACAACAAAGTTGTTGCGGCGCGATTCATCAACATAATGGGCAAGACGCAAAGAATTTAATCGAAAATAATTTAGCGGTTTTTAATTCGTTAAATGTTGATGCCGTAATTCACGTTGCCACAGGTTGTGGCGCAATGCTCAATGAAAATGAGAATTTAAAAAAACGCTTATTTGATATTAACGATTTTTTACTGGCGAATTGGTCGGACGATTTAAAGTTGGAATCGTCGAATTTAAAAGTGGCAGTTCACGAACCATGCAGTGGGCGCAATGTCCTCAAAAATCAGCAAAGCGTTTATGCGTTGTTGGAAAAAATCCCCGATTTGAACGTTAATCCATTGGCAGATAATCACATTTGTTGCGGTTCAGGCGGAAGTTATATGCTGACGCATCCTGAAAATGCCACGCAACTGCGCGATTTAAAACAACAAATTATCGAAGATGCAAAAGTTGATTTAGTGGTGAGCAGCAATTTTGGTTGCGTGCTTCATTTGAATTCAAATCACACAACCGTTTTGCATCCGTTGGTGTTATTAGCTGGGCAGTTAATTTAAATCAACATATCGCCATTTTGTAACGCATTATTTTGCAACGGTAGCTTCGTTATTTACTGCGGTAATCACTCGATGTAGCACGGAAGGTACGGTGCGCCCTTTTAATAAACAATCTCCCACAATTTCTGTTTGATATAAATCACGCACATAGTCATACGTTAAATCACCAATCAAAATACGGCAGGGATTTTCGCTTGTGGGCGTTGCAACCGTTTTATCAAAACTTTCAAAACGCGAAGCCGTATTTACGGTGTCGCCGATAACGGTATATTCCATGCGTTTTGAACTGCCAAAACTGCCTGCAACCACAGAGCCTGTATAAATCCCCGTTCGCATGGTCACTTCAGGCAAACCTTGTGCTTTCCAACGTGCGTTCAAATCAAGTAAATGGCGATTAAATTCTAGCGCACAAGCCACTGCTTGACGGGCATCGTTGGCAATCGCATCTTCGGTTTCACGTTTCACAGGTACGCCAAAAATTGCCATAATCGAATCGCCAATATATTTATCAACCATGCCGCCATGTTCCATCACAAGATTACTCATCACTTCCATATATTCATTAAGCCAATTCATCAAAACGAGCGGCTGCATTTTTTCTGCAATCGTTGTGAAATTAGACAAATCGGTAAAAAGTACGGTTGCGGTTAATGTGTCGGGTTGGATGCCATTTTTGCTAAAAAATTGTTCACGAACTTCCCACAAATGCGTTGCTACTTCGGGAGAAACGTGACGTTCAAATAATTTCATCAATTGTCCACGCTCAGCTCGACTGCGTGTAAAAAAGTAAAATACGCTTAAAAACATCGACAGCGTCCAACCAAGCAATGGCACAACAAACGGCAACCACCAACTTTGATTAAGCAAAAAGATATTGATGCTAACGAGTAACACGATTTGCAGCGCAGCTAAAATTAAAAATTGCAACTCGCCAGTGCGAAACAATCCCGTTAATGCACCAAGCAAACACCATAAAAGCAGCCAGCCATATTCCCATCTCTCCGAAATTGCGCGTAAGGGTTGTTTTTTTTGTGTGGCGATATTGAGCAATTGGCTGACGAAATAAGCGTGATTTTCAATGCCATAGCGGGTGATTTGATTTGGTAACAGCCAAAAATCTTGCAAACTCGGAGCCATTGCACCAAACATCACCACTTTATCTCTTAATGCGTCTTTGGGAATTTTGTCATCGAGTAAATCGGACAGCGTAAAAGTGCGAAACGATTGCGGCAGGGCAGGGAATTCCATCATCGTTTGATAACCGCCCGTATCAGTGTTGCGATATACACCGAAATTCGCATCAATTTTTGGAACGACAACGCCGTTAATCGTTAAGTTTTGCTGCTCATCGATTTGAACAGGGATATTTTCGGCGGCTAGATAATGAAGGCTAATGAGTAGCGGAAAAGAATAAAAACTATTTTCGCCAACATCTAAAAACAATAAACCCCGACGACTTACGCCGTCAGGGTCTTCAAGAATGTTGTTAAAACCCGTTTTAAGTGCATTTCCCGCAACAGCAGCAGGAGCGGGAACAAAGGTTTGTTTAGAATCGCCCGCAAAAAAAATCCACACGATATTGCTATTTTTTTCCAGCGCATTTTGAAGGTTTTCAGTACCAGGCGCGACGGGCAAATCACGATATTTATCGATGCCAATCACGCGCGTGCCTTCAGCTTCCAATTTTTGCAGCGCGTCGGCAAAAATTTGATCCGATAACGGATGACCGTAACGGCGAATATCAGGCTCCGTTTCACCAATCACTGTAATGCGATCATCAATTTTCATTTTGGGACGTTGCAATAATTGCTGGTCAAATGCGCGTAATTCCAATCCTTGCAAAACTCCCGTTGCTTGAATGCCATACAGTGCAATCGATGTCACAAATCCAAGCAAAATACAGATTAAAACGGAATGTGTTAACCATTCTTTAAGCGACTTTTTCACGGGAATGACTAATTGCCGATATTGATGTCAACTTGCTTTAATAAAGCAGGAATTTGCGAGGATTTTTGCTCTGATAATGTTTGCAACAAATCATACCAAACGCCCGCTTCCGCTAATTTTTTCGTGTCATTTAAGGCAATGTTTGTATCTTCGCGGCGTATGGTTGCACTTGAAATCACATCTTTGCCGCGATTTTCAGCATCACTCACAACAGCAACCGTCCAGCGGTATTCTTTGCCTTTTTCAAGTTGTACATTTAATTCGGACAACTTGACGGCTTGAATACCCATTTTAGAAACAGGTGCTAAAGTTTGCTCTGTTAACGTTTCGCCGCTATTTTCAGAAGTGATTGAAAATTCAATAGCGTTATTTGAACTGCCTGAAACGTAAAAATATAACGTCGGTGACGCTTGCGAAGTCAAAGCCGTTTGCGCGGGAGCAAGTGCTTGCACGCTAATTTCTGATTTGCCAATGCCCCGCGTTCCTCCGCCGATGCGTGTTTCAGGTGCGCCTGTTTTGGGTAAGTTCAGCATAATCGGCGATTCAGCAGGCACAATTATCGGGAGCAACAACCATGACACCAAAATACCTTTCACAATACTTTTCTTCATACAACCTCCTAAATTAAACACGTTAATACAACCACTCGGGCGGATAGTGCCTTACGCTTACAAGATAAGTCAATATCTAAATGTCTGCTTTTTTAAGCTATTTTGTGACTTCGGCTAGCTGACAAAATCGGAAAAATTTTTACTGCTGTTTTGAATAAAAATTACAACGGTTTTGAATAATTCCACTTTTCTTATATGGGTACAATCAAAACGGTTAGATTAGATTTTTGTTTCACATTGATACTTAGAAATTTCGAGAATTTTTTGGGAGTAGTAACCATGGCAACATTTACAGGTACGGGTTTAACAGCTATCAATACAATTTTATTTGTTGATACAGGTGTCCAAGATTATCAGAGTCTCTTAGTTGGCTTAGGTGGCGAAGTTGAAGTGCATTTGTTAAACGCTGAACGAGATGGTGTCTCACAAATCGCGGATATTTTAAAAGGACGTAGCGAT
>JAQTOT010000168.1 GCA_028713145.1 Methylococcales bacterium | reverse complement strand
AATTTGAACGCTCAACCGCCTGCGGTTATTTTAATGGCGGGATTGCAAGGTGCTGGTAAAACAACAACGGTTGCAAAATTAGGACGCTGGTTACAAGAAAATAACAAGAAAAAAGTCGGTGTGGTCAGTGCTGACGTGTATCGACCAGCGGCGATTAAACAACTTGAAATGCTTGCGGGTGAAGTCGATTTAGTCTTTTTCGATAGCGACATTAGTCAAAAACCAATTGATATTGCAACCAATGCGATTGAAGCAGCAAAACGTAAATTTTTAGATGTCATTATCGTTGATACCGCAGGTCGTTTACATATCGACGATGAAATGATGGGCGAAATTAAAGCCTTGCACGCGGCGATAAAACCGATTGAAACGCTATTTGTTGTTGATAGCATGACAGGGCAAGATGCGGCAAATACCGCTAAAGCCTTTAACGACGCATTACCTTTAACGGGGGTGATTTTAACGAAAGCAGACGGTGATGCGCGAGGCGGTGCAGCACTTTCGATTCGTCACATTACAGGCAAGCCGATTAAATTTATCGGGATGGGTGAAAAAACCAGCGCGTTAGAACCGTTCCACCCTGATCGTATGGCTTCGCGTATTTTAGACATGGGTGATATGCTCGGCTTGATTGAGCAAATCGAACAAAAAATCGATAAAGATAAAGCGCAAAAACTTGCTGAAAAAATCAAAAAAGGCAAAGGCTTTAATTTGGAAGATTTCCGCGAACAACTTGTTGAAATGCAACGTATGGGCGGCATTGGTTCGATGATGGAAAAGTTACCAGGTATGAGTAGCGTCCCATCTGAAGCAAAAGAACAGTTAAATGATAAATTACTTGCTCGCCAAATTGGCATTATCAATTCGATGACAATGAAAGAGCGTAAATATCCTGATTTAATCAAAGGTACGCGCAAAAAACGGATTGCGGATGGTTGTGGTCAAGAACTGAGCGACGTAAACCGAATGCTTAAACAATTCATGATGATGGAAAAAATGATGAAGAAAATGAAAGCAGGCGGAAATATGGCGAGCATGGTGCGTGGCGTAAAAAGCCAAATGCAAATGCGCGGTATGCGTCGGTAAAACAAATCCCCCTCTGCACTTCGCGCCTCCCCTTTTTGAAGGGGGCAGCCTGAAAGGCTGGGGGATTTTCTTTAGCTAATCTACTGTGACCTAACCCAATCGCCGACTTTAATTCCCAATTTACTTGCTGAACCTTCAATCGTACCAATTGCATAACGCGGCGTAACGCTTTGAATCGTAAAAACGCTCACGGGCTGTTTATCATTGGCAATAAAACTGCTGCCACCGTCTAAATGTAAACCACGACTCGCTGTGCCATAAACAATGAGTTGATCACCGACATTGAGTTTTTCTTGTGCGCCTGCATCAATAAAAACCTGATTACCTTTAATATCTGCAATGCGCGTTGCAAACGGATAGCAATTTAATGTTTGCTCAATATCAGTGCTGGCTTTTGCAATAATTTCCGTGATTTTTTTACCTGTTTCAGTGGTTCTAAAACCGTCGCTACCCACGGTATAACTCGCTGGAATCATCACATCGCCTTCGACTTTATCGACATAACGACGTTGCAAAAGTAGCGAACCGCTCATGCCGTCATGCACATAAACGTCAATACCGATATTACGTTTGCCTGAAATTTGCCGCGCCCAACTATTGACCAATGCTTCAACACCTGAACCACGCATATATTCATTACTGGCAATTTCTAAATCGCGAATCACGCCCGATAACACAAATTGTGCGCCTGATTTGCTGGCAACTTGAATGACTTTTGACGGCTGATACGCATCGCGATCTTGGAAATTTGGAGCTAAATCAGGACGAGGATAAAGCGCAATATCCGTCGCATTGATACCAATAAATTGACTGGATTCCATGAGCAAATTGTTAATTTCTCGTGGAATACCGTTATCTAAATCGTTGGTTTCATAATCGCTAATTTGCTCTTGCACAACACGCGGAAACGCGGTGGCAATAATACGTTTACGATAAGTCGGTGAACACATTCCTGTTGGTGATAACTCGACCATCGCTTTGACGTGATAAATACCACCCGCTTCCCATTCACGCAAGACTTTAGTGTTACTCACTGCCGCCGCCGAACGCATCGAAATCGAATCAAGCAAACGGTTGTTATTATCCATCGATGATTGACTATGCACTGCAACCGAAGATTGTTGCGAGGCAACGCGAATCGCATCTTGTAAGGCTTGTTTTTTGGCAAGTAGTACCGCGCCATTTTGCACCGCCGCTTGCCCTTCAACTGTCACGATATTTTGTTGTTGCAAGGCAGCTTTTTCTTGTGAAACTGTCGTGGCGCAAGCACTCATACCTGTTAATGCGCTAATGGCAATAAGCCTAAACAAGCGATTCATCATTTTATTCCTTAATAATCGGACGGCTAAATCCCAATGTTACAGGATATTGATAGCAATCCATGCTGTTGCATTGAACTGGGGTTGATAATGGCAATGCGCTTGCTACTTGAACAGGCTCTTGAATTTGCGAAGCATTTGAAAATGGCGTAATCAATTCAGATTCAGGTGATGGCGGCATCGGTTGTTGCAAGCATTGATTCACTTTTTCAGGCGTACCGTTCATGCAATCATAAAAACGTGAGGTAAGTTCAAGTTCAACCACCGTTTCAAACGTATCGTCACCTGCGTACATATCTTTGTTAATGGCGACTGAACGCAACACTTTTGCGCCACGCAAATACGCATCGACAAAGGCTTTGTAGCTGTCGTGATTGATAACCATGTTTTCAACGGTTGTCATGCCGCGCAACCGCACGCCATAAACTTGTTCAGATAAACTGCGATACGCATCTAATTTTGATGAGCGAATCGCCATCAATTTAATTTGTGAACGTGAAAAACGATCAGTTTTTTCTGCTGTGCCATAACCCACAGCGGTGACTTTTTTATAAGGTGGAACCGTATATTCAGCTTCGTATGTATCGTAATGGCTGCAAGCGGGTAAGGCAGTAAGTAACGCGCCGAGTAAAGCAAATTTTGTGTAGTGATTCATGAGAGACTCCTAGTTTTAGTCGCGTATATAACGGCAAAAAAACCAATTCCTTAAATTTTGTTGGCGTGATTAAACCGTAAATTAAATCGAGTGTAAAATGCAGCAAGATTTTTTGAACTTTTCCCCCTCAACAATTTATGAAAACCTACCTCGTTGGCGGCGCAGTCCGCGATAAATTATTAAATCGACCTGTTACTGAACGTGATTGGGTAGTTTTAGGTGAAACAGAGCAATCGATGTTAGCGCAAGGTTTTCGTGCTGTGGGTAAAGATTTTCCTGTTTTTTTGCATCCAAAAACGGGCGAGGAATACGCGCTAGCAAGAACAGAACGCAAAACCGCAAAAGGCTACAAAGGTTTTAGCGTTGATGCGTCGCCCGATGTGACTTTAGAACAAGATTTGTTGCGCCGTGATTTAACGATTAACGCGATTGCGATGAGCGAAACAGGTGAATTACTCGATTTTTACGGCGGACAAAAAGATTTAAAAAAGCGCATTTTCCGCCATGTTTCCCCCGCATTTGCTGAAGATCCCGTGCGAATTTTGCGCCTTGCTCGCTTTGCGTCACGTTACGCGCCACTGGGTTTTACGATTGCACCTGAAACGCTAGCGTTAATGCGCAACATGGTGGAAGCAGGCGAAGTCGATGCGCTTGTACCTGAACGCATTTGGGCTGAACTCGTTAAAGCTCTGGGTGAAACACGACCCTCCGCTTTTTTTTATACGCTAAAAAGTTGTGGCGCGTTGGCGAGGATTTTCCCTGAACTCGATGCGCTTTTTGGTGTGCCACAACCTGAAAAATACCATCCAGAAATTGATTGCGGCGTACACAGTTTGATGGCACTCGAGCAAGCAGCATTACTTTCGCCAAGACTAGAAGTGCGTTTTGCCGCGCTGGTTCATGATGTTGGCAAAGCCATTTCGCCAAAAGATAATTTGCCGCACCATTACGGACATGAACAAAACGGCGTTCCCCTTGTTGAACAAATGTGTCATCGCTTGCGCGTACCAAATAGTTTTAAATCACTTGCCTTGCACGTTACGCAATATCACACGCATTGCCACAAAGTCCGCGAATTGCGTGCAAATACGCTCGTGGATTTACTACAAACGCTCGGCGCATTCAAACAAGACAATCATGTGGAAGATTTTATTTTAGCGTGCGAAGCAGATTCGCGTGGACGATTAGGATTGGAAAATCGTATTTATGAATCTGGAGAGTTTTTTAGAAAAGCCCGTGATTGTGCCGCTGAAACAGATACGTCAGCGGCGTTAAATCGCGGTTTAAAAGGCAAACAAGTGGGTGAAGAAATTCGTCGTTTGCGAATCAATGCGTTGAAAGCATTAATTTAATCCTCTGCGGTTGTTTTAACACTCGGCGCACGACGCTTACCGATATTTTTTTTGTCACGATGACGAACTTTCACTTTTTCAGTTTTTTCTTTTTTGGTTTCGGCTTTCTTTTTGCCGCCGACTGTTTTTCCTGAGGATTTTAATTTTTTAGGGCCTTGGAATTTTCCCGCTAATTCTTTGATGTTGCGACGAATAAAACTTTGTCGCAAAAAGCGTTCGATGCCCGCCATCAAATTCCATTCAGTATGTTTAACCAGCGTGATCGTCAAACCTGTTTCGTCACTACGTCCCGTGCGCCCGATTCGATGAATATAGTTAATACCGTTGCGTGGTACTTCAAAGTTAATCACCAGTTGAATGCCTTTAATATCCAGCCCACGCGCCGCTAAATCGGTAGCAATCAACACATTCACCACACCGTCACGATACAGTTTCATCACGCGCTGACGTTCTTTTTGATCCATGTCGCCATGCAATACAATCGCACGAACACCCGTAGCACGAATTGGGTCACAAAGTGCATCGGCTTGGGCGCGACTATTTGAAAACACCAACGCTTTTTCAAACGTTTCATGTTGCAACAACCACGCGAGAATTTTTTGTTTATGCGAGTTATCGTCGGCGAGAACGATTTGTTGTTCAATATGCGGCAATTCGTCACGCAACGTATTTAAAGCAATGAGTTCATATTTTTTAAGAACTTTGTCCGCCATTTTCAACACGCCAGCATGCGTGAGCGTCGCTGAAAATAACAAGGTTTGACGATTTTCGTTGCAATGTTTGGCAATCGTTAACACATCGTCGCTAAATCCCATATCGAGCATTCGGTCAGCTTCGTCGAGAATCAGCGTTTCTAAATTTTCAAATGGTTGATTGTCAAGGGTGAGCAATTCCAAAACGCGCCCAGGTGTTGCAATGACAATTGCCGTACTTTTTCGCAATAAGTTTTCTTGTTTTTTGAAATCTTCCCCGCCTGTGATTAAACCTGCTTTGAGCGATGTGCCTTCAAGTAATTTTTGGCATTGCAAAAAAATTTGCTGCGCGAGTTCGCGTGTCGGTACTAACACTAACGCTCGCGTCCCTGCATAATAATTTGGATTGATAAGCAAGTTATGCAGCGTCGGTAATAAAAACGCTAAGGTTTTGCCGCTACCTGTTTTCGCACTTACGAGTAAATTTTGTTTTTCTAAACTCGGTGGAATCGTGCGTTGTTGGACGGGTGTAGGCGTTTCAAAACCATTTTTGCTTAACGCATTTTCAAGCGCAGAATGCAAATTGAATGTTGAAAAATCGGTAAGTTTGGGTGTTTGTGTTGTTTGAGTCATAAGCAGGTAAAGTGAATGTTGAAGATAACCTATTGTAAGCGGTATTGCTTGATGGCTTTTGACAATTACTCAAATGCTATCAACGTTTAGTTTTGCCAGCATCACTGAAAATTTCGAGTAAATGTTGCATATTGCCTGAGCGGGTAGGAATCGTTTGAAAAATCATGCTGTGTTGTTTAGCGAACGCTTGCAGAAATTCCTGTTTTGCTAAAAATTGCTGTTGATATTGCAAACGTGCATCGGCTGTCACATTGATAATTGTCTCGTTTGCACCATCGGTAAAACGATATTGCCCAGCGGTTGGCAACTGCTGTTCAAGTTCGTCGTAAATAAACAATAAAACCACCTCACAATGCCGCGCTAACATAGTCAATTTATGTTG
>JAQTOT010000167.1 GCA_028713145.1 Methylococcales bacterium | reverse complement strand
AATATAAATCGGTAACGCGCTGTGCGTTTGAATTATCACGTTTGGATAAACGCCTAAAAAAGTAGCAGCACTGTTTTCAATGTGTGCCACAACTTGCGATTGAAACGGTTGCAGACGCGAAATTTTATACAGCACCATGAAAGCTAAATTTTTCATCGCATTGAGAATGCTACGAATTTCTTCGAGTTGCTCAATGTGTAACTGTAATTCGCGGCTTTTACTCATGTTAATTTTACGGCAAGCCAATCGACAAGCGCGTGTTGCCAATCTTCAACTGCGCTATCGAGCGTTAAATCAGTATTGTGAACGCCTCGTGCGAGCAATTCCAACGCTTGCGGGATTTGTTTCAGTTCAAATCCATCCAATAAACTGTGATTAAACGCAATTAGCCATCCGAGTTGAAATAAACTGGGCAACGGCGAAAGTCGGTCTTGTTTGAGCAATTCGCGCAACAATCGACCACGTTTGATACGCTGTTCCATCGTCGCTTCTAACTTTTGCCCAAAACGGGTGAAGGCTTCAAGTTCTAAAAACTGTAAATACTCCAGTTTCATTTGCCCCGCTTGATTGCGAATACTGCTGTGTTGCGCTTGTCCGCCGATGCGTGACACGGATTTTGCAATATCAATCGCGGGACGAAATCCTGACGAAAACAACGTACTGTCTAAATAAATTTGCCCGTCGGTAATGGAAATCAAATTGGTTGGAATGTAGGCGGCAATTTCGCCTTGTTGCGTTTCTACAATCGGCAGTGCTGTCATCGAACCGCCACCATTTTCAGCGTTGTAATGCGTGGAACGTTCTAACAATCGAGAATGAATAAAGAAAATATCACCAGGGTAGGCTTCGCGTCCAGGTGGACGACGCAGTAACAACGAGAGTTCCCGATAGGTTCGCGCGTGGGTCGATAAATCATCGTAAATAATGAGCGTATCGCGTCCTTTTGTCATCCAGTATTCGGCTAACGCACAACCTGCAAACGGCGCGATATATTGCAAACCTGGTAATGTGCAAGCTTCAGCCACTACGCACACTGTGTAATCTAATGCGCCATGTTCTTTAAGCGTTTCAATTGTACTGACAACAGCAGAGCGTTTTTGTCCAATCAACACATAAATACAAATTACGTTTTTGTCTTTTTGGTTAATCACCGTATCAATCGCAATCGAGCTACGACCTAAGCCTTCATCGCCAATAATCAATTGCCGCTGACCTTTACCAATCGGAATAATCGTATCGATAATTTTAATTCCCGTGTAAAACGGTTCATTCACAAAGTCACGGCTGATAATTGGCGGTGAATTTTTTTCTAAATTTTCGCGTCCTGACGCAGAAGGCGCGGCTTTTCCATCCAGCGGCGAACCTAACGGGTCAACAATTCGTCCTAAAAATTCATCACCCACCAATACGCTTAAAGGATGCCGCGCATGACGCACGGTTGTTCCCGCCACCAATTTTGGCGTTTCATAGAGCAAAATTGCGCCAATGTGTTCTTCGTTTAAATCAAACACCATGCCCAAACTGCCATCCGCAAAAATCAGCACTTCTTCAATTGCCGCCGACGATAAACCCCGAATCCAAGTAATGCCGTCGCCAACTGAAACAACAATACCTTGTTCTTCAATCGTGATTTGCGGCTGATAATTTTTCAGCCAATCGGTTTGTTTATCGATTAAATGAAATGTGCTATTCGAGTTCATACGCTAATTCGGCAAAACTGTTTAATTCATGTTTTAAATTGGCATTCAACACCCATGACCCCAATTCAATTCGCAAGCCTGCAATTAAACTCGCATCTTGCTGATAATCAAACGTGAGTGACTCGGCACACAGGTTGGAAAAACGTATTTCTAATTGCTGTTGAAATTCGGTAGGAATCGGATAAGCCGAGGTGATTTTAATCGCTGTTTCGCCTGAAGAGAGCGAAAAATCAAAGGTTGTTAAACGTTGGAGCAACAACTGCGCTAAACGCATTTCAAGTTCAGGTGTGACGGTTTGTTGTAACAAAATCCCTGAAAATTTTGCGGCATTTTTTAACGCACGTTGTTGTGCGGTATGTTGAAATTCTTGTTTCTCGCGTTCTAGCGTAACTTGGTTAATTTGCCGTTCTTGTTCAAGTTCACGTTGCAAATTGGTTAAATACGTAGCGCGTTCGGCATCTAAGCGTTGATGAAAAACGGTTAAAGCGGCTTGTTTTTCTTGTTCCCACGCTTGTTGCCGATTTTCGTAAATTTCACGCTCTTTTTGCGCTTCTTGTTTTACGGTTTTTGCGTCCAAAAGCGTTTGATCAATTTCTTGTTTTCGCTTTGCAATGATGGCGTGCAACGGTTTATAAAACAGCCGCTGTAAAATCCACACCAAAATTAGAAAGTTGGCAATTTCTAAACCAAATGTTGACAGGTTAAATTCCATTCGCAACCTCGATTATTTAACGATGTATTCAAGCAGCGGATTTTTGAATAGTACAATCAAAATAATGACTAAACAGTAAATGGCGAGCGATTCAATCATCGCCAAGCCAATAAAGAGCGTCCGCATAATAGAACTTTCTGATTCAGGTTGCCGCGCCAAAGATTCTAATGCGCTACTAATCGCTTTCCCCATCGCTAATGCGGGAATCATTACCCCGATTGCAATAGCAATCACCGCTGCAACGCTTGAACCTAAAACAATTAACGCAATATCTGTCATAACTTTATTCCTGTGAAGTGGGGTGTTGAGTTTGAATTGCACTCGCTAAATAAATCAACGCGAGCATCCCAAAAATATAGGCTTGCACTAAGGCTTCAATAATGTGCAGCATTAAAATCGGAATCGGAGCTAAAAATCCTGCGACGAGTAACACCAGCATTGCCGCTGTTTCTAAACTCATCATATTGCCAAACAAACGAATCGCTAACGCTAACGTGCGAGTAAATTCGCTAATAATGTGAAACGGCAACAAAATCGGACTCGGCTCTAAATAATGGCTCAAATAATTTTTCATCCCTTGCGTTTTGATACCAAACCAATGCACCGACAAAAAAACCAAAATCGCAAACGCAGACGTAACTGATAAATCGTTTGTTGGCGAATGAATATGCGGAATTAAACTGGCTAAATTCGCCACAATTAGAAACAGCCATATCGTGGCAATAAACGGCATAATTTGTCGTCCATGATCGGGCGCAACTTCTAACACGGCGTTTTCAATCATTGTCACAATACTTTCTGCTAAAGCTTGCACGGGCGAGGGCGTTAATTTCAAATTTCGCGTAATCAGCCACGCAAACAAGGCAAGAAACGCCATGATTCCCCATGTTGTCATCACCGAAATGCCCAATTGCAAACCGCCTAAATCGAAATAAACACGCGCTTCCATTGGCTTTGCCTTTTAGTCTTTAATCAAAAAATAAACGTTAAAAAATCCCATCACAACGCCACCGAGTAACAATGTAATTGTCCAACGAATTGAATAGCCTGTCATTAAACTATCAATCCAATGACCTAAATACGCGCCGCCCACAATCGGCAACACTATCATTAGCCCTAATGTGGTGATATAGGTCGTTTGCGAAATTAAAGTTGGTTTTTCGCGTTGAGCTTGTTTGATGCGTTTAACTTGATTTTCAATGCGGTCTTTGAGTTTTAAGGAATTCATGTTTACCACCTTGTGTCGTGCTTTAATTCGCGGATTTTTTTGAATACCATAAGTTCCATGCACTGCAAACTTTCCCTTGTTGAACGCATGGTTTCTTGTTCTTTTAACGCACGTTGTTCTAACAATTTGCTGATTTTGTCAAAATCGGTATCAATTAAAAAATAGCGCGTGCTAATGGTGAGTTCGTTTGCTTGAAAAGACGCTAAACCACTGGGTAACGCTAAATACTGCCACGGCTCATTTGCAAGTCGAAAACGCGCCATTCCAAAAACGAGCATCGTCATAAAATCAATATGACCCGCTTGCAAACCAAAATACCCACTCGCATCTTCGCCGACAAACGATTGCACGTTTTCAAAACGCTGCGCTTGCGTGCTTGCCAAGATATTGAGCGTAAAATCTGCCATTAGATTTCATCTTCCATACTACCGCGCATATAACATTGCTGCTCGGTTAAATGGTCATATTTACCTGCTAAAAATGCTTCGCAATCCGTGAGTGTTTGTTCTAATGGCACAGAAACGCCGACTTGTTTGGTGTGTTGTTCGAGAACAGTAAAGGGTTGCGTAAGGTAACGTTGTAGTTTTCGCGCTCGCATCACAATTTTGCGGTCAACATCTGAAAGCTCATCAATGCCGAGCATGGCAATAATATCTTCGAGTTCTCGATACCGTGCTAAATGTTCACGCACCGCTTCGGCAACAGCATAATGCCTTGCGCCTAAAATACGTTTGTCCATCAATTTACTATTTGAACGCAACGGGTCAACGGCGGGGTAAATGCCTTTGCTAGCTTGGTCGCGCGATAAAATAACGGTGGTATCTAAATGGCTCAAAATCGCACTCACCGCTGGATCGGTCATATCGTCAGCAGGCACATAAACCGCTTGTACCGAAGTAATTGCGCCGTCACGGCTAGATAAAATACGGTCTTCTAATTCAGACACTTCGGTCATCAGCGTCGGTTGATAACCAACTGTTGCAGGCATTCGTCCAAGCAAACTCGAAATTTCACTGCCTGCCTGAACAAAGCGAAACACGTTATCAATCACAAACAGCACTTCTTTATGCAGCGTATCACGCAGATACTCTGCATACGTCAACGCTGACAAGGCAATCCGAAAACGCACACCAGGTGATTCGTCCATTTGTCCAAAAACCATCAGCGTATCAGCCATCACATTCGCGTCTTGCATTTCGCGCCACAATTCATGCGCTTCACGAATACGTTCGCCAACACCTGCAAAAACGGATACGCCTTTATGAATTGACGAAACGGCGTGAATAAATTCCATCACAAGAACCGTTTTTCCCACACCCGCGCCACCAAATAACCCCGTTTTACCGCCTTTAATAAACGGACAAAGCAAATCAATCACTTTAATCCCTGTCGGCAAAATTTCGCTCACACCTTTTGCATCGGCAAGTGGTTGTGGTTTGCTGTGAATGTGTCGAAACTGTGTGTGTGGCAATGGTGGTAAACCATCAAGCGGTTGTCCAAAAATGTTTAGCAACCGTCCTAAACATTCTTTTGAAACAGGCACCCGTAATGGTGAACCTGTATCAAAAATAGTTAAACCGCGACTTAAACCCGCCGTGCCGTGCAAAGTGATAGCGCGAATGTGTTGTTCATCGAGATGTTGATGGACTTCAAAGAGATAAAACGTGTGATCGAAACGCGTGAATAAGGCTTGATGCAGCGGTGGCAAATAATCACAACGAATCGTTACCACAGGTCCATGCACCTGTGTGATGGTGCCAATTGGGGGATGAGAGTTTAAAAATTCGGCATTATTCATAACGAGATGGCTTTAGCATAAAATTTCTTTTGCAACCACAATGCCACATTTACCAGAAAAATCAAAACAGGAACTTCTACTAACGGGCCAATTACGCCTGCAAAGGCTTGTCCGCTGTTAATTCCAAACACACTAATTGCCACAGCAATCGCCAATTCAAAATTATTACTGCCAGCAGTAAATGCCACGGAAACATTTTTAGCATAATCGTTGTCTAAATAGCGAGCTACTCCGAAACTAATGAAAAACATTAAGACAAAATAAATCACCAGTGGTACGGCAATTTGCAACACATCGAGCGGAATCGACACAATCAATTCGCCTTTCAAGCTGAACATCAACACAATGGTGAATAACAACGCAATCAACGTCATTGGCGAAATGAACGGCACATAAACCGTTTCAAACCACGTTTCGCCTTTGAGTTTAATCAACACAAAACGACTGATAAAACCTGCGACAAACGGAATCCCTAAATAAATGGCAACGCTTTTAGCAATTTGACTAATCGTGATATTGACTTCAAAACCGCTCAAACCTAAAAACGGCGGCAACCAAGTAATGAAAACGTAAGCGTAAAGACTGTAAAAAAAGACTTGGATCAAACTGTTGATTGCTACTAACCCCGCCGTGTATTCACGATTGCCACCCGCCAGTTCGCTCCACACAATCACCATTGCAATACATGGTGCAATGCCAATGAGCATTAA
>JAQTOT010000166.1 GCA_028713145.1 Methylococcales bacterium | reverse complement strand
TTGTCACGCAAGACGCGAATTGGCAGATTACGTTTAACCACACCATCAAGCACCATACAACCTGCAACCGCACCGAATTTTGGCGACTTAAATACATCGCGTACTTCAGCAAGTCCCATGAATTGTTCTTTGATTTCTGGTGCAAGTAAGCCGCTAATTGATTTTTTAACTTCATCAATTGCTTCGTAAATGATGCTGTAATAATGCAAATCAACGCCGCGTTCTTCAATCATTCGACGTGAAGTGGCATCCGCACGCACGTTGAAGCCCATCAAAATCGCGCCTGAGGCAATCGCTAAATTCACGTCACCTTCGTTGATACCACCGACACCGCCATAAACGACTTTTACTTCTACTTCGTCATTCGACAAATCAATCAGCGACGCGCGTAACGCTTCTAAACTACCTTGAACGTCCGTTTTTAAGACCAAATTCACAGACGCTAATTCGCCCGCTTTCATGCGGTTAAAGACATCATCAAGTGAAGTAGCTTGTTCTGCGTGACGTTTGAGACGTTTGCGGTCTTCACGATGTTTCGCTAAATCTTTGGCGACACGTTCATTTTGAACCACTAAGAATTCATCGCCCGCATTCGGTGTACCTGATAAACCTAGAATTTCGACAGGCTCACAAGGACCTGCGGATTTAATAGCTTTGCCGTTTTCGTTGAACATGGCGCGAACACGACCGTATTCGTGACCACATAACACCATTTGACCGCTTTCGAGCGTACCGCGTTGTACCAAAATCGTCGCTACCGCACCGCGTCCTTTGTCTAACCGCGATTCGATAACAATCCCTGACGCTGCGCCTTGAACAGGCGCATGAAGTTCTAAAATTTCAGTTTGTACAATCAACGCTTCGATTAACTCATCAACGCCCTGCCCTGTTTTTGCTGAAATTTTCAAGAATTGCACGTCACCGCCCCATTCTTCCGCAAGCACGTTCAAAACCGATAATTCTTGCATCACCTTGTCAGGATTTGCGCCTTCTTTATCCATTTTGTTCATGGCAACGATAATCGGCACATTTGCCGCTCGTGCGTGTTCAATGGCTTCTTTAGTTTGAGGCATCACACCGTCATCGGCAGCGACAACGATAATAACCACGTCAGTCACATCCGCACCACGCGCACGCATTGCTGTAAACGCCGCGTGACCTGGAGTATCTAAAAATGTAACAGAACCATGGTCGGTTTTAACTTGATACGCGCCGATGTGCTGCGTAATCCCGCCCGCTTCACCCGCTGCAACGCGGGTTTTACGAATGTAATCGAGCAACGACGTTTTACCGTGGTCAACGTGTCCCATAATGGTAACAATCGGCGCACGCGGTAATTCTGGATACACTTCGTCTTCCGTTACTTCAGCGAGCATTTCTTTTTCGAAATCATCGTCGCTTTGCATGATGGGCGTATGTCCCATTTCTTCAACCAAAATCGCCGCCGTATCTTGGTCGATAGTTTGGTTAATAGTCGCCATGATGCCGAGTTTCATTAAATGTTTAATAGCCAACGCAGCTTTAACATTCATTTTGTTCGCCAAATCAGCAACTGAAATCATTTCAGGAATCGTTACTTCATAGACAATCGGTGCAACGGGCATTTCAAATTGATGTTTGCCGTCATTTGGCACAAAACGAGGTGCTTGTTTGCTACCAGCACCTTTTTTCTTATTTTTACCATTGCGACTGTTATCGCGGTTGCCATCGTTGCCACGATTGCTATTTGCCGAATTTCCCGCACCGCCACCTGCATTGTTGTTACCACGTACACCTTGACTGTTACCACGCGGTGGTGCGTTATTTGCCCCGCGAGGCGGTGCATTCACTCTTGCTGGCGCGTTTGCATTTGCCGCAGGTCGAGCTGCATTCGCATTTGCAGCAGGCGCAGCATTATTTGGACGTTGCGCGTTATTTCCCGCTGGCGCAGACGTGTTGCTGCGTGGACGTTGCTGTGCGGATGGATTTTGTTTTGCAGCGGCATTCGCGCGTACTTTTTCAGCAGTTCTGCGAATCGATTCTTCTACGCGCAATTCTTTTTCTAATTGCTGTTTGCGAGCTTCATCGACTTCTTTGGCTTTAACAGGTTTGTCCGATTTTGCTTTTTTATCGTCTTTAATGGCGACCGCAAATTTTGCTTCCAAAACGACTTCGGGTTCTTCTTCAAAATCGTCGTCAATCACCACAGGTTTTTTAGGCTTGTGATGATCTTTATGTGGTTTTTCAGTTGTTGGCGCAGGCTTTGTTTCCACAACAGGTGTTGTTTCTTTTACCGCTTTTACTTCAACAACAGGCGGTGCTTTTTCTTCAACGGCTTTTGTTTCAATAACAGGAGCTTTTTCAACAGGTTTTTGAGCAACCGTTTCAACAACGGGAGTTGCTTTTACTTCTGTTTTTTCAACGGATGTTTCAACCGTTTTTTCAGCAACAGGTTGTTCACGTTTGATATACGTTTTTTCTTTGCGAACTTCGATGCTAATCGTTTTTGTCGCACTACCAGGCACGCTTGCTTGTTTTAATTCAGTTACTTTGCGGCGTTTTAATGTGACACGGCTCGGTGCATTTTCAGTTTCCGATCCTGCTTTGCCGTGACGTGAACGCAAATGGGCAAGCAATTTGGTTTTTTCGTCTTCGGTAATTTCATCTTCAGCTTTGGTTGCATGCACGCCTGCTTCTTTTAATTGAACCAATAAACGTTCTAATGGAATTTTGACGATGTCGGCTAACTGCCTTACGGTTTTTTTACTCATAATTTTCTCTCCTCATTACGCGCTTTTCGCATCAGCAAACCAAGGTTCACGCGCTTTCATAATTAGTTTGGCGGCGCGGTCTTCGTCCACATTGGCGATATTTTGCAAGTCTTCGATTGAAAGCTCGGCTAAATCGTCTAATGTCAAAACGCCATTGGCATTTAATTTTTCTTCGAGTCCGCTATCCATACCTTCAACGTTTGACAGCGTAATTTCAACTTCTTCGGGTGGATTTTCGATGATTTCTTCAGCGGCAATTGCGCTAATTAACAACGCATCTTTTGCACGATTGCGTAATTCTTCAACGATTTCTTCATCGAATTCTTCGATTTCAAGCATTTCATTTGCAGGAACGTAAGCAATTTCTTCAATCGTGTTAAAACCGACTTCAACCAAAATAGCGGCAATTTCTTCATCAATATCGAGCAAATCAATAAACAACTGCTTGGTTTTGTTAGCAGCGGCTTCGCTTGATTCTTCAGCTTTTGACGCATCAATCACGTTTAATTCCCAACCTGTTAATTGGCTAGCTAAACGCACGTTTTGACCGCCACGACCAATGGCTTGCGACAAACTTGCCGAGGCAACCGCAACGTCCATGCTGTGTTTATCTTCGTCGATGACAATCGATTGAATTTCCGCAGGCGACATAGCGTTAATCACAAACTGTGCGTCACTTGGATTCCAAATAATAATATCAACACGCTCACCAGCGAGTTCATTTGTCACCGATTGCACCCTCGCACCACGCATTCCCACGCACGAACCGACGGCATCTAAACGCGGGTCATTGCTTTTTACAGCCAATTTTGCGCGTGAACCAGGATCGCGGGCTGCGCCCATAATTTCAATTGAACCATCTGAAATTTCTGGCACTTCTAAACGAAACAACGCTGTTAATAATTCAGGTGCCGTTCTGCTAACGAATAATTGAGGGCCTTTATTTTCAAGACGAACATCTTTTAAATAGCCTCGAATTCTGTCACCAAGACGCATCGATTCGCGCGGAATCATGTCTTCTTTCGCAATGTAGGCTTCAACGTGTCCGCCTAAATCCATATAAACAGCACCTTTTTCAATGCGTTTAACTGTTCCCGTAATCAATTCGCCAACACGCGCTTTGTAGGCTTCGACGATTTTATTACGCTCCGCGTCACGCACTTTTTGAATAATGACTTGTTTTGCCGTTTGCGCGGCAATGCGTCCAAAATCAACGGATTCCACTTCTTCCCAAACGACATCACCAATTTTTGCATCAGGATTGTCGAATTGTGCGACTTCAAGCAAAATCTGATTTAATGGGAATTCTACGTCGCGCGGTAAATCTGGATTTGGTGCAACCACTTCCCAACCACGATGCGTAACATAATCGCCTGTTCTGCGATCAACGGCGACACGCACTTTGACATTGCCGTTATAACGTTTAATCGTTGCAGCTTCCAATGCTGATTCGATGGCTTGAAACACAATTTCTTTATCGATTTCTCTTTCGTTAGAAAATACATCAACTACTAATAAAATTTCTTTATTTGCCACTGCGTCCTCCTTTTTTTGTGAGCAGATATTCGGGAACTAAACGGGCTTTGCTCATCGCGGCAAAGGGAATTGGGAATAAATTTTCATTTTCTTCAAGTGTGACAATATCGCCTTCGACTTGAACGATTTTTCCTGTAATTTTGCGTCGCCCACCAACTGGCGAAAATAAATGCACCGCAACGGTGCTATCAATGTAGCGTTCAAATTGGCTAAGTTTAAAAAATGGTCTATCTTCACCTGGTGAAGAAACTTCAAGCGAATAATTGTCAGTAATGGGGTCTTCGACATCTAAAACGCCGCTGACTTGATGACTAACTTTTGTGCAATCTTCGACCAAAACGCCGTTTTCGGTGTCGATATAAATGCGTAATAAACCGTGTTTGGGATGCGGGTTGTATTCAACGCCAACGCATTCGTAGCCTAGTCCTTCGACCACTGGTTCAATTAACGCAAGCAAATGTTCGGGGGCTTGCTTCATGATGTCCTCGCTTGATTTTTAATCAAAAAAAAAGAGCCAAAGGCTCTTCCATTAACACGTTATTTCTAAATGGCTTGAAAAGAAAAAACTTGTTCAAAGCCTAGAAAATAAAAAACCCCATAATGGGGCTTTAAAAAATCTGGTTGCGGGAGCAGGATTTGAACCTACGACCTTCGGGTTATGAGCCCGACGAGCTACCAAGCTGCTCCATCCCGCGATTGATGTTGCATAGTGTATTGTTTTAGTAGGTTTTATGCAATCTATTTTTCGAAAAACTTTTGTTTTCGTTTTCAATCCAGCGCGTTTTGGGCATTTTCTGTTCATTTAAAGCAGTTTATGAAAAAATAACGCCACCTTTTTGTTTTATTAAGAAATATGAAAAATTCACCATGCGAATTCTAGGCATCGATCCAGGTTCGAGACTCACAGGTTATGGCATTATTGAAACCATCCCAAACGGTTATCGCTATATATCTAGCGGTGTGTTAAAAATCAATGCCGACGAATTTCCTCAAAAATTAAAACAAGTTTTCGACGGCA
Organism: Methylococcales bacterium; assembly: GCA_028713145.1. Lineage (GTDB taxonomy): Bacteria > Pseudomonadota > Gammaproteobacteria > Methylococcales > Methylomonadaceae > UBA10906. The sequence goes on along the minus strand of JAQTOT010000166.1, from coordinate 872 downwards.
TTTTGCAACTTGTTAAAGAATATCAGCCGCAACAAATGGCCATTGAGCAAGTTTTTATGAGCAAAAACGCAGATTCGGCATTAAAACTCGGGCAAGCACGCGGCGCGGCAATTTGCGCGGTTCAAACACACGATATTCCCGTTTTTGAATACGCCGCAAGACAAGTCAAACAAGCTGTTGTTGGCAAAGGCAGTGCAGAAAAAACGCAAGTTCAACACATGGTAAAACTACTTTTAAATCTTCAAGGGGCAATGCAAATTGACGCAAGCGACGCGCTGGGCATTGCGATTTGCCACGCGCATTACGCACAAACCGCGCAACGACTTCAAATTGGAATACAAAAATGATTGGATTTTTACGCGGCAAAATCGCTTTGAAAGCACCGCCGCTTATCGTTTTAGACGTAAATGGCGTGGGGTATGAAATCGAAGCTCCGATGACCGTTTTTTATGGTCTGCCTGAAATAGGCACAGAAATTACGCTACAAACGCAGTTAATTGTTCGTGAAGACGCACACAATTTATTTGGCTTTACGAGCGAAAGCGATAAAACGATGTTCAAAACACTGATTAAAATTAGTGGAGTGGGTGCAAAATTAGCCTTAGCTATTTTATCAGGGCAAAGCGCGGAGCAATTTCAAACGTGCGTGCAAAATAACGACACCGCTGCGCTCGTTAAATTACCTGGTGTGGGCAAAAAAACCGCTGAACGGCTTGTGATGGAATTGCGCGATAAATTGCCAACATTAACCGACGCACCACAAATCGCAAGTATTGGAAATGCACGCGAAGAAGCGATTAGCGCGTTATGCTCACTCGGTTATAAACCACTTGACGCAAGCCGCATGGTTTCTGCAACTAACCCCGAAGGCA
>JAQTOT010000165.1:2936-6193 GCA_028713145.1 Methylococcales bacterium | reverse complement strand
GAAAGCCTTAACGGGTAATTTGAATTCGGCGCAACTTGCTGATGTGTCGATTAGTCTTTTGGGACGTTATTTGTCCGCAGGTCGTGGCGTTTTTTACAGTTACGATTCGGATTCACAGACGCTCGAATTACTCGGCAGTTATATGTACAGCGAGCGCAATCAAATTGGTGCCAGTTTTAAATTGGGTGAAGGTGCGATTGGTCAAGTGGCACGAGAGAAAAAACCGATTTTTCTGACCGCAATTAACAGCGATGTACCGCCGATTGTAACGGGAACCAACGCCAGCACACCGCTTTATACCTACACTTATCCGTTGTTGCGCGAAGGGGAATTGTTGGGCGTGATGGAATTAGCGAGTTTTGAGCATTTTGATGAAACGAAACTCACATTTTTACAAGAAGCCAACAACACCGTTGCGTCATTTTTATATATTGTTCAGCAAGCTGAACGCATTAAAGAGTTGTTAGTTATTTCTGAAACCGCCGAAAAAATAGCCCGCGATCAAAGTAAGCGATTGCAAGAAACTAACTCTCAAATGGAAGAGCAACAACAACAGTTACAACAACAAACGGAAGAATTGCAACAAACTAACGCGCAAATGGAAGAGCAACAACAGCAGTTACAACAACAAACCGAAGAATTGCAACAAACTAACGCGCAAATGGAAGAAACGCAGTTGCAATTGCAACAACAAAATAAACGCTTGGTCGAATCGCAGGAAGAACTCGATGAACGGGCGAAACAATTAGAATTGTCGAGCCAATACAAATCCGAGTTTTTAGCGAATATGTCGCACGAATTACGAACACCGTTAAATTCGATTATCTTGCTGTCAAAAATGATGGCGAGTAATAGTAATAAAAATTTGAGTGATGACGAAGTCCACCAAGCGGAAATTATTCATAACGCGGGCAATGAATTATTACGCTTGATTAACGACGTGTTGGATTTGTCGAAAATTGAAGCAGGGCAAATGGAATTGCACGTTGAAACGATTGCCAGTCGGCGTTTTTTGAATGAACTGCGTGAACTATTTGAACACGCCGCCCAAGAGAAAAGACTCGAATTTAACTTACAAGACAATTTGGACGGTGAATTTACGAGTGACTTAAATCGGCTATCGCAAATTGTCCGAAACCTGTTGTCAAATGCGTTGAAATTCACCCAAAACGGCAGCATCACACTTTCGATAGAACGCACGGATAATCCGCAATTGCCGATTAAAATTAGCGTCAAAGACACAGGAATCGGTATCCCAGAAGAAAAACGCAAAGTGATTTTTGAAGCCTTCCAACAAGCAGATGGTTCTATTTCGCGTCAATACGGCGGTACAGGTTTAGGCTTATCGATTAGCTTACGATTTGCCAAATTATTGGGCGGCACGATTGAATTAAATAGCGTCGTGGGTCAAGGCAGTGAGTTTGCCTTGTTGTTACCTGAAAAACTAAGTGAAATTTCGTTGCCCGCTAAAACCGCCAAAAAATCTGCGTCGAGTTTTAATATAGAAACGTCACTAAATTCCAGTATTGTTGAAGATGACCGCAACCAATTAAATGCCACCGATTCTGTCATTTTGTTAATTGATGATGATTCGATATTTTGTCAAGTATTGTTAGAACTCAATCGTAAATTAGGCTACAAAACGCTATTAGCTCAAACGGGTAAAGACGGTTTAAAACTGGCACAACTTTATAAACCACAAGGAATTTTATTAGATTTAGGGCTGCCTGATATGGATGGCAGCGAAGTGTTACATGAATTGAAAACGCAACTCGAATTATCAGAAATTCCTGTTTATATCGTGTCAGGACGCGAAAAAAATGCAGCGTTAATGAGCGAAAAAATCATAGGTTATTTACAAAAACCTGTCGATATTCAGCAAATTGACGATGCGGAAGCCGAACTTCTCGCGTTTATTCACAAATCGTTATTGAAAACGATTTTGGTGATTGAAAACGGCGGCATGACAGCGCAAGAGATTAGCGAATTGATTGGTGAGCAAACAGCAACCGTAATCACCGCCTCTATTGATGACGATTTTGATGCCGTGTTAGCACAAAATCCCTGTCATTTAGCAATTATTGATTTGGGCAATCAAGCGGTGGAACAAGCCTTAGCGGTGACAAAAAAATTACACGACCTTAACAATGCCATGAATTTTGTCTTTTTTGGTCAGCAAGCGTTAAGCGATGAACAAGAGGCACAAATGCACCAGTATTCAGACAGCATCATTATCAAAACGGCACAATCCGAACAACGACTGTTGGAAAATATCAAACGATTTTTGGCTAAATCGTCATCGCCCACAAAAGATAAAACGCCTCTTAATTTGCAAAATAGCCATGTGAGTGGCGAACAGTTAGCAGGTCGGCATATTTTGATTGTTGATGATGATGCGAGGAATTTATTTGTCATCACATCCGCGTTAGAAAAAGAAGGGGCGAAAGTTGATGGCGTATTGAATGGTCGCAAAGCGTTAGATTTTCTGAAAAACGACTCTGTGGATATGATTTTTCTCGATATTATGATGCCCGAAATGGACGGTTATCAGACGCTAAAAGAAATCCGAAATAATCCCCAATTAGCAAAAATCCCTGTTGTTGCGCTGACTGCCAAAGCTCTCAGTACAGACCGAGAAAAATCCTTAGCTACAGGTGCAGATGACTTTTTATCAAAGCCTGTTGAATACGAGGCATTGATAAACGTTGCAAAATTCTGGTGTGCGGGCAAACATGAATAACGTATGAACATTCAAATTCAACAAACCGACAAACAACGAAAAGTGGCAATTTTGGGGCAACTCGAACAAGCAGATGATTGTGAGAAATTATTAGCCCTTTTAAAACAGGAAGCTACGCAATCAAATACGATTGTTTTGGAATTAGATTTTTACGATGCCGACGTGTTACCGAGCGAAATTGTTGAAGCCATTGCAGAATTGATGAATGCAGGCGTGGAAATTAAAATTTTGGCTTATCGGGAATTATTGGCACACACTTTATCGCGTTTGGGGTTGTCATGTCGCAAAATGGCAAATCGCACGTTAAGTTCACCGCTGCCAGAATGCAAAGCCTTGGCGATAGGCGGATCGGCAAATAGTTTGGATAAAATTTTGCACATTATTCATTCATTGCCCGAGGCAGAGATAGCGATTTTTATTGCTCAACACATCCGCGAAGATCAGACGAATTTACTCGATAAATTGCTTAAAGTGGTGACAAATTATCGCGTTATCATGCCGCAAAATATGATGCCTG
>JAQTOT010000165.1:0-2926 GCA_028713145.1 Methylococcales bacterium | reverse complement strand
CCACCTGCCCATCATTTACACGTTGCACATGGTTTAGTTTATTTGACCTGCGATAAAAAAATTCAATTTGCCCGTCCTTCGATTGATGTTTTATTTGAATCTGTCGCAGGCGAATACGGAAATCAGGCAATCGCCGTTTTATTATGTGGTTTTGGTCAAGATGGCGTGAAAGGTTGTGAAATCTTAAAAGCCTCAGGCGCGTGTGTCATTATCGAAAATGGTGACGAATGCAAAGATGCGCGAGTTTTACCCGATAACGCACTTCACGCTGATTGTTTTGACCATGTATTCAGTTGTGAATCCATTATCAGCGTAGTCGCGGCGGCAATTAGCGACACCAAAGCCGCACCATCGGGATTTTTACAGCAACTGTTTTTGAAGGCAATCAAAGCTGATTACGGTTACGATTTTTTAAATTATCAAGCCGATAGTTTAGAACGCCGTATTAAAAACATGATGGGCGGTTTTGGTGTGGATAGTTTTTGCGATTTTCAACGGCTGATTTTGAGTAATCCGAAATTATTTCAACGCTTCATTGCAGAAATTTCAGTGAGTGTGAGTGAATTCTTTCGTCACCCTGAACAATTTGAACTTCTGCGAACTGAGATTTTTCCTTATTTAGCGAGTTTTCCACTGATTAAAATTTGGTCGGCAGGTTGCGCGACAGGCGAAGAACCTTATTCATTGACGATTTTATTAAATGAATTAGGCTTGTTAGAAAAAAGTCGTGTTTTTGCGACCGACATCAATCCGTATTTGTTAGAACTGGCAAAAATGCAGTTTTTCCCCATAGAAGAACTTAAAAAAAGTCGTGCTAATTATGCAGCCAGCGGCGGAAATACAGCATTGGAGGATTATGTACAATCGTTTGGCAGTTTTTTCAAAGTCAAAGCAATGTTAACGAAGCGCATTTTGTTTCATTGTCATTCGTTAATTCAAGACGGCGTATTCAACGAATTTGAATTGATTGCGTGCCGTAATGTGTTGATTTATTTTGATGCTCAAGCACAACAAAAAGCCTTAAAATGTTTCGCCGATTCGTTACATCCCGACGGTTTTTTGATTTTGGGAACACAAGATGGTTTGCAGAATGCGGCAAAGGCGGCGGGATTTGTGCCTTATCGTGCAGGCAGCCACATTTATAAATTACAAAGTAGACCCTAAGCCATGCCTGAAAAATTTGCCATTTTAATTGTCGATGACAATGCCAATAATCGTTTCACCTTACGCACGTTGTTAAATAAATTGCCGAATTGTGAAATTATCGAAGCGGATTCAGGCGAATCGGCGTTGATTAAAACGATTGAACAGCCGATTCATTTGATTTTGTTAGATGTTCAAATGCCAATTATGGATGGGTTTGAAACGGCACGGCATTTACAAATGACTGAACGCACGCGTCATATTCCTATTGTTTTTGTCACGGCTGTCTTCAAATCTGAAGAATTTATTCAACGCGGTTATGAAATTGGCGCAGTGGATTATTTAACCAAACCTATCGACGATAATTTGATGTTGAATCGGGTTCAATTGTATCAACGCTTATTTAGTCATCAGCGCGAGTTAGAACAAACAATCACTCTGTTACAAAAACGTGAACAAGAATTAGTGATTTTAAAAAATACTGCCGAAGCGGCAAATCGAGCAAAAAGCGTATTTTTAGCGAATATGAGTCACGAATTACGCACGCCATTAAACGCCATTTTAGGATTTACGCAACTGTTAGAACACGACTCAAAGTTAAGCGAACAACATATTAAAGAAGTTTGCATTATCAATCGTGCGGGGCAGCATTTATTGGATTTGATCAACGATGTACTGGAAATTTCGCGTATCGAAGCAGGACGCACGGAATTACACAATCAACCTTTTGATTTTATCGAAACATTAAAAACGGTTGAGCAGTTAATTCGGATCCGAGCTGAAGCGAAAAATTTAGCATTTCGAGTGGAAATTAACGGCACGTTACCGCGTTACATTTGCGGCGATGTAAATCGATTGCGTCAAGTGTTGCTGAATTTATTGAGTAATGCCATTAAATTTACCGATAAAGGTGAAGTTGTTTTACGGCTAAACGTGGCGAGTAATAATCAGATTGATTTTGCCATTATCGATACAGGCATAGGAATTAGCCACGAAGACCAAAATTGTTTATTTCATGCGTTTTATCAAACCGATGTTGGTATTGCAAAAGGCGAAGGAAGTGGTTTAGGTTTAGCTATTAGCAGTGAATTTGTCCGTTTGATGGGTGGAGAAATTAGCATTCACAGCGAATTAAATCAGGGCAGTACGTTTAGTTTTAGTTTGCAATTGCCCAAAATTGATAACCCCAATGAAGTAACGACAACTAAAAGAAGAATTGTCGGTCTTTTGCCAAATCAACCACCCGTGCGGGTTTTGATTGCCGAAGATGATGAGGATAGCCGCCAGCTGATTAGTTGTTTGCTCGAAAATGTCGGTTTTCAAATTCGGGCAGTGAATAACGGTCAAGAAACGATTGATATGTTTCAATCTTGGCATCCACATTTTATTTGGATGGATATGCGTATGCCTGTTGTTGATGGTTATCAGGCAACACAACAAATTCGGGCGTTGGCAGGTGGTGATAGAATTCGAATAGTCGCGCTCACGGCGAGTGTTTTTAAAGAAGACCGAGATAAAATTTTAGCTGCGGGTTGTGATGAGGTTGTTACAAAACCTTTGAATGATCAACATTTATTGCATGTTATGGGACGATTGTTAGCCCTCGATTATCGCTACGAGGACATCGATGATACATCTCAATCTGAAATGGAAAATGTACCGCTCGATTTTAGTGTATTACCTGAATCGTTGCTGTTTGAACTAAAAAATGCGGCAGAACAACTTGATGTGGAGGCTGTTCGTGGTATTACCGAGAAAATGTTTAATTATCCTATACATATTC
>JAQTOT010000164.1 GCA_028713145.1 Methylococcales bacterium | reverse complement strand
AGCAGGAATTAAGGGCAATAAATAATGAATTCGTTTGCCACTCACCAACGAAAAAGCAACAAAAACCGCCAATTCCCCCGCGACACAAAAACGCACGCCGTTATCGTTTAAGTTCAGTTTTTTCGCACCTTGCCACAATGGTTTGAAAAATAACCAAGGCAAAAGTAACAAGGGCAAACATTCCAAATACCACCAAACAGGCAATTTGTGAGCGAAAGATTTCACCAGTCGCCCGCTAGTTTGCCCTAAAAAAATAGCGTTTGCATATTCTTCACCACCCGACATGCCCGCAGGAATTGCCCAAGCTAACGCTAAACTTGCCCCGATGAAAACGGCGGCAAGTAATTTCAAATACCATTCACGCCAGCGAAAACTTATCGATGTATTTTTCAGCCACCACGGTGCAAGCAACGCAACAGGCAAAATATGCAGCAATACCGCAGGCCCTTTGCTCAAAACGCCGCCACCAATTGCAAAACCTAATAACGCGACAAAATGCCATGAATTTGTCTGCGAAAGTTTTAATACACTGAAAATAGCCAGTAAGACGAAAAACGCCAGCAACATATCGAACATGGTAAGCGTGCTGAACAGCAACCAAAATGATGTGCCTAGCAAAATGAGCGGTGCAAATTGAGAAGTTTGTGGACGGTCGCGCCATAATTCACGCGCTATGCAGCTTGATAATAACGTTGAACCCAATGCAAATAACGGTGAAATAAAACGAGGCGTAATGTCATTGACACCGAAAATCCACCAACTCAGTTGCATCAGCCAAAACAATAATGGCGGTTTGTGGCTGTAGGTTTCACCGTTTAAATGCGGCACTAAAAAATCGCCTCGCGTCCACATTTCCCACGCTACGCTGATATAACGTGTTTCGTCGATCGGCATGATGGGACGAATAGCTAAATTGGCGACGATTAAAACGCACCATAAAATGAAAATTTGCGGCATGAAATTCAATGTAGGTTATTTAAGTGTTGGCTGAACATTTTAGGATACTTTGCAAAATTATGGCGCGATAAACTGATGCTAACACGCAAAGTCTTAATGAAATTTATGCGGCTTTAAAAATTCAGAAAGTGATTTATTAGGTTTAAGACAAATGTTATAACTGACCTACTTTTAATATCAGTTAGGGAATGAAGGTGCGGTTATGCGAAGACGAGCATTTCATTTAAAGTGGTTACTGGAGCAGTCTTTTATCAAAAAACAACATGGACTTTGGGTTTATGTTGTAACACTTTTTTTGATGAGTGCTGCGTTGTTTGTACGTCTTAAAATCGCCCCCGTTAGCACTGGATTGCAATATCTCACCTTTTTCCCAGCCGTCGCTATCGCCGCAGTGATAGGTGGATATAGAACAGGTCTTTTTGCAACTGCCATTGGACTAATTTTCGCGACCTATATTTTTGTACCACCATATTATTCATTTTCACTTAGTGGTTTTCAGAATAGTCTTTTGTCTAATCTGGTTTTTTTATTTGATGGTACGGTTGTTTCTTTTTCGATTGAGAAAATGCACAGCTATAGAGAAAAACATCTCTTGGAATTAGAACAAATTAAAAAAAGTGAAACGCGGTTTCGTGAATTATTTGAAAATTCCCCCGTCGCTTATCAATCGCTTAATTCACAAGGTTGTTATATTGATGTAAATGATCGTCTTTGCGCCTTGTTGGGTTATGAACGTGATGAATTATTAGGTCGTTCATTTGGTGATTTTTTCTCGATAGATACTCGCGAGATATTTCACAAATATTTTCAAGAGCTTAAATGTACTGGAACGATTGAAGCGGAATTAGAATTACGACGAAAAGATAATTTGCTTATCAACGTCATTGTTTCTGGTGCTGTTCAGTGTGATTATCAAGGGAATTTTGAGAGGACACATTGCGTTATTCATGATATTTCGGAACGAAAAAAAATAGAACAAACTCTACGAATCGCGGCTGCCGCATTTGAAACGCATGAAGCCATTATGATTACTGATGCAAAGGCTAATATACTTTGTGTAAATAAAGCCTTTCAACAAATTACAGGTTATAGCCGAGAAGAAGTTGTTGGTAAAAGTCCTAGAATGCTTAATTCAGGTCGTCAAGATAAACTGTTTTATTTTGCGATGTGGCGACGATTACTCAAAACAGGTAAATGGGATGGTGAAATTTGGGATAGACGTAAAAATGGACAAATCTATCCCAAATGGTTAACGGTTACGGCGTTAAAAGATAATAAAAATAACATAACAGAATACATTGCGCTGTTTAGTGATATTACCGAACGAAAAGAAGCGGAGGAAGAAATTCGCAATCTTGCGTTTTACGATACGTTAACGCATTTACCTAATCGTCGTTTGCTGTTGGATCGTTTTAAAATTGCCATTTCCTTATCCGAACGCACCGAAAAATACGGGGCGGTTCTTTTTTTAGATATGGATAAATTCAAAACATTGAATGATACATTAGGGCATGACTATGGTGACATGATGCTCATTGAAGTTGCTGAACGTATCAAACACAGTGTGCGAGATGTTGATACTGTTGCTCGACTGGGCGGAGATGAATTTATTGTTTTATTTGAAAATCTTAGTCATGACGAGGCAGATGCGTCCAGAAAAGTGACCATGATTGCTGAAAAAATTCGCGCCTCACTTGCGACACCTTTTCATCTCAACGAACATGTTCATTATAGTTCACCGAGCATTGGTGTTTGTTTGTATCGTGGTCATGCAGTGCCTATCGATGAGTTGATTAAGCGTGCGGATATTGCCATGTATCAAGCAAAAAATTCTGGACGCAATACCGTTCGATTTTATGATCCGATTTTGCAGCAAACGGTTGAAAATCATACGACTTTAGAATTAGAGTTGCGTCATGCAGTTATCAATGAGCAATTACAACTTTATTACCAAATTCAGTTGGATCATGATTATGTACCGCTAGGTGCGGAGGCTTTAATTCGATGGATTCACCCACAACGCGGTATTATTTCTCCCGCACAATTTATTCCTCTTGCAGAAGAAAGTGGTTTAATTTTAGAAATTGGTCACTGGGTAATTGAGCAAGCCTGTTCGCAATTAGCGAAATGGAAAGATCATGAGCTGATGAATCATCTACAATTAGCAATTAACGTCAGTCCTCATCAATTTAAATTGACCAATTTTGTTGAAATTATTGATTCTGCTATTCAACGACATCAGATCAGTCCATCGCTGTTAAAATTAGAGCTGACGGAAAACATTGTATTGGGTGACGTGGCTGATGTGATTGCAAAAATGCACGCGCTCAAAGCATTAGGTGTCAGCTTATCTTTAGATGATTTTGGAACAGGTTATTCATCGCTCACTTATTTAAAACTTTTACCTATCGATCAAATCAAAATTGATCAGAGCTTTGTTCGAGATATTGTTTCAAATTCTAGCGATGTCGTGATGGTTAACACCATTATTGAATTAGCGAAAAATTTTGAACTCAATGTTATTGCCGAAGGTGTGGAAACAGAAGCACAACTTCATTTTCTAAAAGGACATAACACGGTTTCATTTCAAGGTTTCTTTTTTAGCAAACCGATACCCATTGAACAATTTGAGACTTTATTAAAATCAAATTGATTTATGCAAAAACTTATTTTTTTATTTTATTTACTTTTTTATGACAGATAACTCTCAGATTCAAGACGAACAAGACCAAATCCGCCAACGCCGCGAAAAATTAACCACGTTGCGCGAAGAAACCATTGCCTTTCCAACCGATTTTCGCCGCGATGTGGTCGTCGGTGAATTGCTTGCAAAATACGGCGAAAAAACCAAAGAAGAACTCGAAACTGAACATTTGCGTGTAAAAATCGCGGGTCGGATGATGACACGCCGCATTATGGGCAAAGCGAGTTTTAGCCATTTGCAAGATATGTCGGGGCAATTACAGGTTTATGTAGCGCGAGATAATTTGCCCGAAGGCGTTTATAACGACCAATTTAAAAAATGGGACATCGGCGATATTTTGGGCGCAGAAGGCGTGTTGTTCAAAACGCAAACAGGCGAACTCAGTGTAAAAGTCGATAGCATTCGCTTACTCACCAAAGCCTTGCGTCCGTTACCTGAAAAATTCCACGGCATTGCCGACCAAGAAATCAAATATCGTCAACGGTATTTAGATTTGATCATGAGCCAAGAATCACGCAATACGTTTTTGATTCGTTCAAAAGTGGTTGGATATATTCGCAACTTTTTGACGGAACGTGCATTTTTAGAAGTCGAAACACCGATGATGCAAGTGATTCCTGGTGGTGCGACGGCGCGACCTTTTACCACGCATCACAACGCGCTCGACATGGATATGTTCTTGCGGATTGCGCCAGAATTGTATTTGAAACGTTTAGTCGTCGGCGGTTTTGAACGGGTGTTTGAAATTAACCGTAACTTTAGAAACGAAGGCTTATCAACGCGCCACAATCCTGAATTTACGATGTTGGAATTTTACCAAGCCTATGCGGAATATCATGAACTCATGGATTTGACCGAAGAAATGTTGCGCGGCATTGCTCAAGAAGTTCTAGGGCAAACCGTGATTACTTATCAAGGCGAAGAATACGATTTCGGCAAACCGTTTGCGCGAATGACGGTGTTTGATTCGATTTTGCATTTCAATCCCGATTTAAAACCTGAAAACATTTCAACCCGTGAAGCGGCTTTGAAAGTCGCAGAAAATTTAAAAATTCCTGTTAAAGACGGCTATGGTTTGGGCAAAATTCAAATCGAAATTTTTGAAAAAACCGTTGAAAGCCGTTTGATGAATCCAACGTTTATTACGGCGTATCCTGTTGAAGTGTCACCGCTCGCGCGACGCAACGACAATGACCCACACGTTACCGATAGATTTGAATTTTTTGTTGGCGGACGTGAAATTGCCAATGGTTTCACCGAATTAAACGATGCTGAAGACCAAGCGGCGCGTTTCCAACAACAAGTAAATGAAAAAGAAGCTGGCGACGATGAAGCGATGCACTTTGATGCCGATTACATTACCGCACTCGAACACGGTATGCCGCCCACAGCAGGCGAGGGCATTGGCATTGACCGTTTGGTGATGTTATTTACCGATTCGCCATCGATTCGTGACGTGTTGTTATTCCCGCACATGAGACCCAAATAAGCCGTGATTTATTTTGATAATAACGCTACAACGCTTATTGATGAGCGTGTTTTAGAGGCAATGTTGCCGTTTTTGAAAACGATGTACGGTAATCCGTCTAGCGTGCATCGTTTGGGACGAATTGCAAACAGTGCGATTGAAACGGCACGCGAACAAGTTGCGTATTTTATCGATGCAGAACCCTCGCAAGTGATTTTTACCAGCGGCGGCACAGAAGCGAACAATTTGGCGTTAAATTCTGCATTTGGGCGGGTGGCAATTTCAGCTATTGAACATCCGTCTGTTTTTGAACCTGCCAAACGTTACAACCCAGAAATTATTCCTGTGAATCGTGATGGTTTAATCGATCAAAATACGCTGGCTGAAGTGATTGCAAAACGTCCTGATTTTGTCTCGATAATGCTGGCAAATAATGAAACGGGTGTCATTCAACCGATTGCCGAAATAGCTAAAAAATTAAATGCTCACGGTGTTATTGTTCACACCGATGCCGTGCAAGCGGTGGGCAAAATTCCCGTTTCGTTTGCGGATTTAGGCGTACAAATGTTGTCACTTTCGGGACATAAAATTTATGCACCGAAAGGTTGTGGTGCGTTAATTGTGGATAAATCCGTTTCGATTTCGCCGCAATTATTAGGTGGTGGACAAGAACAAAATTTGCGTTCAGGCACTGAAAATGTGGCTGCCATTGTCGGTTTTGGCAAAGCGTGTGAGCTGGCAAAAAATGAACTCGAATTTCGGCAAACTCGCATGTTGTCGTTGCGAACGATGCTGGAAAATAAACTCGGGCAGTCATTGAAAGTAACCATTTTTGCCAAAGATGCCCCGCGTTTGCCAAACACCGTTTTATTTGGCATTGACTGCGTTGATGGCGAAACGGTGTTATTAAAACTCGACCAAAAACGGATTTGTGTTTCGAGTGGTTCAGCTTGTGCGAGTGGTGAAACTACGCCAAGTCACGTTTTGCTTGCAATGGGAATTTCTGAGCAACAAGCCAAAACGGCTCTGCGAGTGAGTTTAAGTCATCAAAATACGGCAGGCGAAGTGCTAGAATTTATCGACCTTATC
>JAQTOT010000011.1 GCA_028713145.1 Methylococcales bacterium | reverse complement strand
GAGCAACGGGCAAAGGCAATGACCAAGTGCGTTTTGAATTAGGCGCATACGCATTGCGCCCAGATATTCATGTGATTGCACCGTGGCGCGAATGGGATTTGAATTCACGCCAATCATTACTCAATTACGCCACGAAACACGGCATTCCTGTTGAACAAAAACAAGGTGGCAGCTCGCCTTATTCAATGGATGCGAATTTGTTGCACATTTCGTATGAAGGCAGAGTTTTAGAAAATCCTTGGACGGAACCTGAAGAAACCATGTGGCGTTGGAGCGTTTCACCTGAAAATGCACCTGATAAAGCAACATACATTGAATTAACTTATGCAAAAGGCGATGTGGTTGCGATTAACGATGAACCTGTTTCACCTGCAACAGTGATGGAACGTTTGAACAAAATTGGTGGTGAAAACGGCATTGGACGTTTGGATATTGTTGAAAACCGTTATGTCGGCATGAAATCACGTGGTTGCTACGAAACGCCAGCGGGAACAATCATGTTGAAAGCCCATCGCGCGATTGAATCATTAACACTTGACCGCGAAGTGGCGCATTTAAAAGATGAATTGATGCCGCGTTATGCGTCGCTCATTTACAACGGCTACTGGTGGAGTCCAGAACGTGAAATGTTGCAAACGATGATTGATCAATCGCAACTTAACGTAAATGGCAAAGTGCGTTTGAAACTCTACAAAGGCAACGTGATTGTTGTCGGTCGTGAATCAGCAACCGACAGTTTATTCGACGAAAGCATTGCCACATTTGAAGAAGATAATGGCGCGTATGACCAAAAAGATGCGGCGGGCTTTATCAGATTAAATGCGTTGCGTTTACGAATTGCCGCAAAACGTAAAGCTGCAAAATAAGTTTTTTGTTCTCAAATAAAAAGGCGGCGTGAGAACACAATCACCCCGCCTTTTTTTAAAACCATTAAGCAGGTGATTTCATGACCTTAAACGAACAAATACAACAAATCTTAGACGAAGAAAATGCACAACTTGAACAACGAAACTGGTTAAAACGGGTTTGGAAATCTGAAAATCGCAAACAAGCACTCAAAGCAGAATTCATTGCATTTTGGCGCGGTCTGAGTAAAAAAGGCATTTTCACGCTATTTTTAATCATTGCATTTGTATTTATGTTGACGTTTTCTGTGCTGTAAAAATTAGGAGGTATTGATGACCATTAAAAAAGTCGCTTTGAACCAAGATAAATTAAACAAAATCGTTTCTGATGCGCGTAAAACGCAAGCTGAATTTGAGCAATCGTATCGCGGACAAGCGTTAAAAATGTATCCGTGGATTTGTGGACGTTGTACGCGAGAATTCACGCATACTAATTTGGCTGAATTGACTGTACATCATCGAAATCACAATCACGATGATAATCCTGCTGATGGCAGTAATTGGGAACTTTTGTGTTTGTATTGTCACGATAATGAGCATCAACGTTACGAAGAAGCGCAATACGGCAGTGCAAAAAATTCGTCATCAAATGCGCCGCTCGGTTCGCACAATCCCTTTGCAAATTTAAAATCGATGCTCGAAAACAAAAAATAGGAACAAACATGATTAAAGCAGGCATTGTCGGCGGCACAGGTTATACGGGCGTGGAGTTGCTGCGTATTTTGGCGTTGCATTCTGAAGTAAAAATAACGGCAGTCACGTCGCGTTCAGATGAAGGAATGCGCGTCGATGCGTTGTATCCGAATTTGCGTGGTTATTTGGGCGATTTAACTTTTTGTTTGCCAAACATCGATGCGCTCTCGGATTGCGATGTGGTTTTTTTCGCTACGCCAAATGGCACCGCCATGCTGATGGCAAAAGAATTACTTGAACGCGGCATTAAAGTCATCGATTTGTCGGCGGATTTTCGTTTGAAAAATGTGACTGAATGGGAAAAATGGTACGGGTTAACACACGCAAGTTCGGATTTGGTTGAACAAGCGGTTTATGGTTTGCCTGAAATTCACCGTGAAAAATTGAAAAATGCAGATTTAATCGCCTGTGCGGGTTGTTATCCAACGGCTGTGCAACTTGGATTTTTACCGCTTTTAGAAAAAAATTGTATTGATTTAAATCTAATTGCTGACGTGAAATCAGGCGTAAGTGGAGCAGGGCGCAAAGCTGAAGTTGCCACGCTTATGAGTGAAACAGGCGAAAGTTTTAAAGCCTACGCTGTGAGTGGGCATCGACATTTGCCTGAAATTACGCAAGGTTTGACCTCCGTTGCAGGGCAAACGGTGAATTTAACTTTTGTGCCGCATTTAACGCCAATGATTCGCGGCATTCACGCTACGCTGTATGCGAATTTAACAACCGAAATTAGCGCAGAAGAATTGCAAACGCTGTTTGAAAATCGCTATCAAAACGAAGAGTTTGTCGATGTTTTACCGTTTGGTTCGCATCCCGATACGCGCAATGTGCGGGGCAGTAATCGTTGTCAAATTGCCTTGCATTTGCCACAAGGTGGCAAAACGTTAGTGATTTTGTCGGTGATTGATAATTTGGTAAAAGGCGCAGCAGGGCAGGCGGTGCAAGCGATGAATGTACGTTTTGGCTTCCCCGAACATCAAGGTTTAAAAACAGTAGCGTTGTATCCATAATTCTTGATTAAAATACTAGGAATAGCCATAATTTCACGACATTTTTATTTTTTATAGCGAGTTTATTTATGACAAGCCCAATTATTTTTACTGACAATGCTGCTGCCAAAGTTCACGAATTGATTGTTGAAGAAGGTAACGACAATTTGAAATTGCGTGTTTATGTTTCAGGTGGTGGTTGTTCAGGGTTTCAATATGGTTTTACGTTCGATGAAGAAGTAAACGAGGACGATACGCAAGTTGAAAAAAATGGCGTTACGATTTTGGTGGATTCAACCAGTATCGGCTATTTGACGGGAGCGGAGATTGATTACAAAGACGATTTAAGTGGTTCACAATTTGTGATTCGTAATCCCAACGCAACCACAACTTGCGGTTGTGGTTCGTCGTTTTCGGCTTGATGCGAAGATTTTAGTGGATATGCACTTCGCGAGTTTGAACGGTGTCGCTACGACGTAAGTAATAACGTTCTGCATCGGCACCTTTAACTTCCGTACCATCATCATTGAGTTGAATCAGTGTGCCTTCGTCCTTAATACGATATAAGCGAGTCGTGGCTTCGTGATTTTTTGGCGTTAAACGAACTTGCATATTTTCCTCATCCCAAACGTATTTGCCTTTTTCAAACATTTCGCGGGAAGATTCTTTGGCTTGTTGGGTAACGATTAAGTAATTATCGTTATTTTTCAACGACAACGTTGTTTTGATGCCGTTGCATTTATCGCAAGGCAAAAAGCCATAAAACACCCCGTGAAATTGAATCGGCGAAAGATGTTGAGAGTGATCCTCCATTTCTTTATTGCCGCCCCGTGATTTTGCTTCCAGAAATTTTTGTTGAGCCGTTAAATCCGTTGCGGCATTGAGAGAGCTTGAGGCAACAAACAGCAAGCCAAAAGAAATTAACGCTAAATTTCGTTTTAATTGTTTTTGTAATGTTTGCATAAAATTTCTCCAAAAATAGAACCTACAGAGTTGATGATTTTTCGTTTTGTGTCAACACGAAGACGTTTTTAAATCGATAATTTTCCCATCACCATCAAAAAAAACGGTGACGTTTTGTTGTTCACGAAATTGATGAATTTGTGCAACGTCAACATGATAAAACGCAGCAATTTCGTTATCCGTTACGATTTTTTCAGCGGCTGGCAAAATGCGTTGGCGGCGTAATTTACGCATCAAAATCCATACAATCCAAACCGCTCCTAAGATAATGAGCGTGACACCGTAAATTTGTAAAAGTTCCAATAAACTTTTGTAGCCGCCAAACCAGCGCATTTCATTGATAACATCGTAATCACCGCGCAACCAATTGATAACAGTAATAATTGGATAAAGTAGATACCCCCACATTACCCAACATAAAACAGTTAGCGCAAAACTACTCAGGCGTTTTGAAACACTTTGTAAATGAGGAACGTTAATGATGTATTGTTTCATTGGATTATTTTTTCAACGCATGAGACGCTAAATTTTTACCTAAATCCCAAATCGCGCCGCCCATTTTGTGGGTTTCACCAATCGTTGTATCAAACGCATTGACAATCGTGTCGTGGTCTTTTTGGGTTAAATTGAGTGGCGGCAATAATTTCACCACGTTCATGCCATGTCCTGCGACTTGGGTCAAAATGTGGTGTTCTTTGAATAACGGAATTGTCACCATTTGGCAGAATAAGCCTTTATTTGCCGCTTCAAGCATTGCCCAACCCGCTTTGAGTTTTAAACTTTTTGGGGATTGGAATTCAATGGCAATCATCATTCCTTTACCACGAGCTTCTTTGAGTAATTCATAACGCGAAGTCATGGCGTTCAAATTGTCGACAATTTTCGTGCCTAGCGTGAGACTATTTTCAACCAATTTTTCATCGTGAATAACGTGCAAACTCGCTAAACCCGCTGCCATTGCCATGTTGTTTTTAGCAAACGTTGAACCATGCACCACGGCTCTGTCCATGCGGTTATAAACCGTATCCATAATTTTTGTGGTAATCGCCACGCCTCCGACTGGCACAAAACCACCTGATAACGCTTTCGCCATACAAATCATGTCGGGCTGCACATTCCAATGGTCGATTGCCCAGAATTTCCCCGTGCGTCCTAAACCTGTTTGCACTTCATCAGCGACAAACAACGTGCCGTATTTTTTACATAAGCGTTCGACTTCGGGCAAATAATTGTCGTCAGGAACATTTACACCTTTACCTTGAATCGGCTCGACGATAAATGCGGCTACGTCTTTGCTGCTCAAGGCTTTTTCGAGGGCGACTAAATCATTGAATGGAATCGCCTCACAATTCGGTAACAACGTGCCAAAACCTTCGCGGAAAATGTTTTCGCCATTGAGCGATAATGCGCCCATTGTTAAGCCATGATAACCGTGGTCGCAGAACACGATTTTGTCGCGTTTGGTCGTGAAACGGGCAAATTTAATCGCGGCTTCAACCGCTTCTGTTCCCGAATTGCAGAAAAACATTTTGGTTAAATTTTCAGGTGTGGTTTTGAGAATTTCTTTTGCGAGCAAACCGCTCAAAATTGAAACGTCGAGTTGTACTAAATTCGGCAATTCTAACGTTAGCGTTTCTTTTAAGGCTTCAATGACCGTTGGGTGATTTCGTCCGATGGCAAACACACCAAAACCGCTGAGTAAATCGAGATATTCCGTGCCTTCTTGGTCATAAAGATATTGTCCGACCGCTTTTTTGTAATGGCGGTCGTAACCAATGGTTTTTAAAACACGCACCATTTGGTTGTTTAAAAATTGTTCGTGCAAATCAAATTTGTCGTTGCTGTGTTCGTTTAATAATTGTTCGATGCTAAAGGTCATAGTTTTTATTTTAAATAGTGATTAAGGTAATTCGATTGTGTTTCTGATTGATTCTAATGATTGGATAAAAACGTGAAAACTGAGGTTTTTCTCTGCTGCCGCTTCAATGTTTTTACGTTCCAAAAAAGGACTACTGATTGCATCGTAATTTCGTTGTTTTTTTGCAAGCTGAGTATTTTTGGGAAATTTAATTAGTTTTAATTTGTCGAAACAGTCATGTATTTCCGCCTGTTCAGCGTAATGCGCTATTAACCAACATTCTATTGAATGAACGCTAATTGCGAAGATTATTTTATCTGCGTATTGCTCATAAATTCCTAATTCTTTTTCATTTATTTTCTCTTTCAATTTAGAAATGACATTTTCAATTAGGATTTCCATCGGTAATGAATTGCCCACATTGTCTTCATGTGGAATATCAAAATCTTTGGAAACATCTGTATCTATTTGAATAATGACAAATTCATTATTTTCAACGTCATCTTGAAATCGCTCTAAGGTTAAATACGTTAAAAATGGTCGCCAACCGCCACCATCAGATTCGCCAAATGGTGGTTGTAACTCGCCTATTTCATCATCAGGATTTTCAATTGAAAAATAGCCGCACAAAATGTTTTTAAGTGTCGCTTTATCTGTCACACCTTCACAAGCTAAACCAAATCTTTTCATCCCTTTTAAAATCCTGTTGGCAAACCGCCCAAATAGCCCCGTAAAAAGGCTTCGGACAATTTCAACGGTTCTTCGCTGTTATCAAAAAGATTCAAAATGTAGTTTTTTGTTTCGCTTAATAAATTTTCATCTTTATCAATTAAACGAGATATTCTACTTCTTGCAGAGGATTTTGGTTTGTCATCTGACGTGATCCGCTTGAAACGAGTATGCCCCGTTTTATTTCTTGAAACGACAAACAATCGTTGCTCGTCGTCACCTAAATCGATTCCATCTAAAATTGCGGGATTATGTGTGGTGACAAAAACTTGTTTATCGTATTTTTTGGCTAATCTAATCAGTTCTTTGATGATTTTTGTACACAGTTTTGGATTGAGTGACGTATCGATATTATCAATTGCAAATATCTTGGGCGTATCGTCTGAAACCATTAACGCAATATAAAACAACACGAATAAAAAACCTTCGTTTGCGCTACGTTGGTCGAAATCCATTGTTAAATAATGGTCATTGATGGTTATTTTATCTTCGGACTGTGAATCTCTAGGAATTTTAAAACCATCGTACCAATCAAAAAGTTGCAAACAATTCTGAATTTCTTTCCATTGTTCTGGTGATTTGTTTTGAATCACTTTCAATAATTTAAATAAACCTTCGCCGTTAATGCCTAATGGTTCGATTTGTCCTTCTTTATTGAAATTTCTTAATGCGGTATTTTCTGGCGAATAAATTATAAAATTCCCAATTTCATCTTTTAGTTGAAAAATAATCTTCAGTTCTTTATCAAGATTGTAAATAATTCCACCATCATCAAGTGAAGCATCACTCAATGAACTCTCCAGTTGAAGATTATTCATAAATAGTTGTATACGATTTTTTGCATACTGGCTAATTTGAGTATTTTCGTAATTCAACTTACCACCAGCAATTCTTCTTTCACTATAAAACCACTTCGAATAAGGCTGATTATCGTTGTTTAATGTATATGTTTCTTCAATCGCTGCATCTTTAAATTTCACATGAATTTTGATTTCTTTTTCTACATTGTCATTTTCAAAAGCTGACCGCATTAACGTCGGTTCTGTAACTCGAATCCCCCTAGATGTTAAAAATTCATTATCTAATTTGTTCGCTTCAGCTGCCGCCGCAAAAGTAATTGCTTCTAATAAATTACTTTTTCCACAGCCATTTTCACCAATGAGAACATTAAAACGCCCGACATCTAACGTTACGTCGTGTAACGATTTGTAATTGTTTATTTTTAGTTCTGAAATCATTTGTTTTCTCTGTTGTACATCAAGAAGCTGAAAAATTAGTAATTAACGCTTCAATCATCGGTTTTCTGCATTGTAAGTTCTGGCATGTGGCATTTTAACACAAACAA
The DNA here is from genome assembly GCA_028713145.1 of Methylococcales bacterium. Classification (GTDB taxonomy): domain Bacteria; phylum Pseudomonadota; class Gammaproteobacteria; order Methylococcales; family Methylomonadaceae; genus UBA10906. The sequence continues at coordinate 19,685 of JAQTOT010000011.1, read as the reverse complement.
AAAAACGCTTTTTCTATCAGCTATTTTTTAAAAATGGTTCTTTCTTCGAACATTTGATACAAGCCCCGACCTGCATCACAACAAATCGGGGCTTTTTTCATTCTACTTCGTCAACAAATAATCCAACCAAAGATTAGACAATTTTTCCTGCACGGTGTTTTGTTTGAGACGTGCATTCAAGTTCGGGAAATCGACTTTATCCAAATCCTGATCTTGGTTGTAGCACGAATAAACAAAGAATTCTTTGCCGCTGTCTTTATCAACGTGTTTGCACAAACATTGAGCGCAAATGCCTTTCATCATGCACTGCATCGGCGAATTGATTGAACCCACTGCATGATGCGCTTTGGTTAAATACGGTTTCAACACATCAAAACGCGCATTTTTCACCGCGTCCATCATTCTGTCCGAACCAATCACAATCAAATGGTCAACATCTGCAAGTGAAATTGGTTGTTCGCCTAATTCGCCTTTTGCGTAAGCGAGCATCGATTCCAAAATGTTACCAACAAAGGTTTTGTCTTGTGGGCGTGAAGGTTCAAAAGGCTGTTCACCTTGCCCCACTGACCACACGACAACATCTGCCGCCGCTTCAACATCCTCGGCTTTGAAACGGTCTTGCGCTAAACGGTAGCCCGCAAAATACAAAACTTTGTTGCCCGCGTTGCGTAACGCTTTGCCGATTGAAAATAACACGGCATTTCCTAAACCACCGCCCAAAAGCAACACGGTTTTGCCTGTTGGAATTTCTGTTGGTGTGCCTGTGACACCCATCAACACAACTGGGTCGCCGACTTTCCACGTTGCACACAACCGCGACGATGAACCCATTTCCAGCGCAATCAATGAAACCGTGCCGTTTTCTTTGTTCACTTCCGCGCCAGTCAACGCTAGCCCTTCTGCCGCTAAAACCGTACCTTCAACCGTCGGCGCAAAGGCTTCGTAATTTTGCACACGATAGAATTGACCCGCTTCAAATTTTTCTGCCGCAAGCGGAGCTTTAATAACGATTTCCACAATTGTTGGTGTTAAACGGTTGATTTCAACAATCGTCGCTTTGAACGAATCATCCAAACGGGCAAACAGATTTTTCGCCGCCGCATCACGTTCGGCTTGCCCCGAAGGATTCAAACTCGCCAATTCTTGTTCAAACAATTTCACCACATACGGATAACCGTTTTTCGCACTCGCCATCGCTTTCACAACGTTGCCCGCATAAACAGGGTGATTGTCACCGTAGAAACTGATGAATTTGCCATCTTTTTGATACGAGGTGAGCGGCGCAGGTTTGCCGATTTTTGGCATTTTTTCATCGTTGCTGGCAACGAGCGAAACCGCACCATTTTCAAATTCTGGCTCATAACGTTGGAAGAACCATTTATCCATCACAAACGTATCAGGATATTCGCTTTGATAAATCGTGTTCGGAGACGTTCCCGCCGCGACGTACAAATTACGCAATGACACATTTACATCGGCTTTGGTTTGGGTGTTTTGGAAATCAACCGACACCAAATGCCCAAATTCATCGGCATTCGCACCGACGGGACTCATGAATTCTGCGAGCGCAATGCCTTCTTCTAAGGCTTCGCTGATTTCTTCGTGATTTTGCCGATACGCGGGCGCGTCTTTAGTGCCTTTGCGATAGAACAACGTCACGCCGCCCCATGATTCAACCAATGGTTGGAAATCAGGTAATTCACCTTCGGCTTCGGCGCGTTGACGTTCGGCGGCAATCGCTTTTCCATGCGCTAAAAATTCATCCAAAATGATGATTTCTTCTTTGTCATAACGCGCCCGAACGGTTTGCTCGCCGTAAAGGTTCGTTAAAATTTCATAACGATGCAGGATTTTTTCAACTTGAACAGGGTAATAAGCCATCAATTCCGTTGCGGTATCAATTGCCGTCAAACCGCCACCAATCACACCTGCTGGCAAACGCACTTGTAAATTGGCAAGCGAAGAGGCTTTTGCCGCACCTGTTAATTGCAACGCCATCAAGAAATCTGAGGCTTTACGAATGCCGCGCATCAGGTTGTTTTTCAAATCAATAATCGTCGGCTGACCTGCACCTGAGGCAATACAAATATGGTCAAAGCCCATTTCCCACGCATCATCAATCGTCAATGTGCCACCAAAACGCACCCCGCCGTAAGCGCGGAAAGTTTGACGACGCAACAACATCAAATACATGACTTTTAAAAAGTTTTTGTCCCAACGAACGGTAATCCCGTATTCCGCCACGCCGCCGAAACCTGCCAAAATCCGTTTGTCTAAATCTTCGTAAAGGTCTTTGAAATTCGCAATCGGAGCAGGCAGATTGTTTTCATCACCTGTTAAGGCAACGGGCAATGGTTCAAGTTTCAAACCGTCAATCCCCGCCACCGCAAAACCTTCGTTGAGCAAATAATGGCTCATCGTATAACCCGCAGGTCCTAAACCCACGACGAGTGCGTTTTTACCGTTGTAAGGCAACATCACGGGACGTTTGACGTTGAGAGGATTCCAGCGTGTCAACAAACTGTAAATTTCAAACCCGTAAGGCATGAACAAAACGTCGGTTAATACGTTAGTTTCGATTTGCGGAATGTTCACAGGGTCAGTTTTTTGGTAAATACAACCCTTCATACATTCGTTACAAATCCGATGCCCCGTACCTGCACACATTGGATTATCAACGGTGACAATCGCCAACGCGCCAATGTTGTCGCCGCCACGTTTGACCAAATTCATTTCTGAGATTTTTTCATCAAGCGGACAACCGATGGTCGTCACGCCCATTGGGTCTTCTTTGAAGGTGTTGGTTTTTTTGTTACGCATTCCTTTTGAGCAAGAATCGGTGTCGCGCTCGTGGCAGTAAATACAATGATTTACTTCTGATAAAACTTGGCGTTCGTTATAACGCGGGTCGGTCAATTTGAAACCATCACGACGGCGACGGTGTTCACCCATCCAGACGTTAAATTCGGTTCTATCAATCAATTCATGTTCGACTAAGTTATCGAAATCGCGTTTTTCAGGGAATTTAAAACTGAGCCAATCAGCAACCACATCGTTATCTTGTTGCGCGACAAAACACCAGCGTTGCACGACATCCATCAATCCAGCGGTGAATTCGGTTAAATCTGGCGCATTGATAATGTCAGCGAATTCGGTTGCAGCGAGTTCGTGTTTTTTTAATTTTTCGCGTAACGCTTCAGCTTGCAAATCAGCATTTTCGTAATTGCTTTCTTTGCCTTTTGCCAATGTTTTGTAATGATTTGCTAATGAACCGATAACCGCGCCAACTCGCGCCACACGATGTTCTTCGTCTTCGTCTAAATTCGCTTCAGGGAAACCTGCTTCGATTAACAAATCAAAACGATTTAACACATCAGGAATTTTCCAATCGTCTGTCGTTTGACCTTTAAAAACTACGCCCAATTTTTCAACGACTTCATTTTTAAAGGTAAAAATGGTTTCGAGTTCTTCTTGAATGCGTGACTTTTGTGCTTGATGTTCAGATTCAACATTGAACAATTTAGCAACGAATTTTCCAACGTAAGGTGCAACTTGAACTAAAAGTTGTGATTGTTGTTCTGGCGATAAATCTGCGCCTTTGGTGTTGCGGTAAGAAAGGTAAGAATCGAATAAATCCGCGTCGTGATATTTAAGCGAATCATCGAACGTAGTTAATAAATCGTTCAAACGATTTGTGTTGTATAAATCAGCGTAAGAAAACCCAGCAATACCGAGTGTTAAGTTTTTCTGTGTCATGATGCCTCTATGTAAATTTTCTAAAATAAAAAAAGTAACAAAAAAAGTTCAAGATAAAAATTCATTTTCTACCTTGAACTCGTGTAAGTTATAACTAAAATTGTTGTTATCGCCGCCAATTATACGCGGTTCAAATTTATGGGTCTTGTAAAAGTCCTAAAAATTGTTAATGACCAAAACCGCATAATTTTGTATAGTTGCCACAGATTTTTTAACAACGGGATGCGTCAAGGGCGAATCCCGTTTTGCACATTAGAAGGTAATGATTTCGATGAGTTCCGCACAATTAGTGTTAGAAGACGGCACAGTATTTAACGGTGTATCCATAGGCGCAACGGGTTGTAGCGTTGGCGAAGTTGTTTTTAATACCGCGATGACGGGGTATCAAGAAATTTTAAGTGATCCGTCTTACGCGCAACAAATTGTCACATTAACTTATCCACACATCGGCAACGTCGGTACAACAGATGAAGACCAAGAATCACATGGCGTTTTTGTCAGTGGTTTGGTGATTCGTGATTTACCACTAGTGACAAGCAATTGGCGTAGTGAAAAAACCTTGCAACAGTATTTAATTGATAACAATGTTGTCGCTATCGCTGAAATTGACACACGAAAATTAACGCGCATTTTGCGTGATAAAGGCGCACAACGTGGTTGCATTATCGCGGGTGAAGGTCAAACCATTGAAAACGCAAAAGCTGCCATTGAAAACTTTGCAGGTTTGAAAGGTTTAGATTTAGCCAAAGAAGTGACAACGTCTGAATCGTACGAATGGACAGAAAATACTTGGGATTTAAAAGAAGGTCACAAAGCGGCTGAAAATTTAACCAAACACGTTGTCGCATACGATTTTGGTGTGAAACGTAACATTTTGCGTTTGCTGGCGAATCGTGGTTGCCGTGTCACCGTTGTTCCTGCCAAAACATCTGCTGCTGACGTTTTAGCGTTAAAACCCGATGGTGTCTTTTTATCAAATGGCCCTGGTGATCCAGAACCTTGCACTTATGCAATTGAAGCAATTAAAACCATTTTAGAAACGAAAACTCCCATTTTTGGCATTTGTTTAGGACATCAATTACTAGCCTTAGCGAGTGGCGCGAAAACCGAAAAAATGAAATTCGGACATCATGGCGCAAATCATCCTGTTCAAGAAATTGCGACAGGTCGGGTGATGATTAGCAGTCAAAACCACGGTTTTGCAGTTAATGAAGCAAGTTTGCCATCAAATTTAATCGCAATGTATAAATCATTATTCGACGGTAGTTTGCAAGGCATTAAACGTACAGATTGCCCCGCGTTTAGTTTCCAAGGTCATCCCGAAGCCAGCCCAGGACCTCACGATGTTGAAGCGTTATTTGATGAATTTATCGAATTGATGAACGCGAGATAAAACGTGAGTGCGTTGCAAAAGCCTTTTCATTTTAGCGAAGCGGATTATTTAGCGTTCGATGCTACGACTGACGTGAAACACGAATATGTCGATGGTTATATTCATGCAATGGCAGGCGCGAGTGAGCGGCATAATCGAATCACCATGAACATTGGTTTCCATTTGCGCTCAAAAGCACGCGGTAGCAGTTGCGGTGTGTTTTTAAGTGATATGAAATTTCGCGCTGAACACGGGCGTTTTTATTACTTCCCAGACGTGATGTTGGTTTGCAATCAAGACGATGACAACCAGTTTTATAAAGAAAAGCCTTGTTTTATCGCCGAAGTTGCCTCTGTTAGCACTGAAAAAATTGACCGCCGCGAAAAATGGGTAACTTATTCAAAAGTTGAAAGTTTGCGTTATTACTTGCTTGTTGATAGCACAAAAAAATTCGTCGAATACTATTTTCGTGATGAACAAAATCAGTGGCAAGCCGCAATTTTAGAAGACAGTGAATCGCTGGAAATTGAATGTGAAAATTACCGCGCCGTTTTAGATGTAGAGTCAATTTATGAAGATGTGACGTTTTCATAAAAATATAGATTTAGAAACTTACCTAAAAATTAACAAATCATGCCAAAAAGAACCGACATAAAATCCATTTTATTATTAGGCGCAGGACCGATTGTAATTGGTCAAGCGTGCGAATTCGACTACTCAGGCACACAAGCCTGCAAAGCCCTACGCGAAGAAGGTTATCGTGTAATTCTGGTCAATTCCAATCCCGCCACGATTATGACCGACCCCGACATGGCGGACGCGATTTATATTGAACCGATTGACTGGCAAACGGTTGAAAAAATTATTGCCAAAGAACGTCCCGATGCGATTTTGCCCACAATGGGCGGACAAACCGCGTTGAATTGTGCGTTAGCTCTCGACGAACACGGCGTTTTAGCAAAATACAACGTCGAAATGATTGGCGCGACCAAAGAAGCCATTAACAAAGCTGAAGACCGTCAACTTTTCAATGATGCAATGGCACGAATTGGTTTAGAAGTGGCAAAATCGAAAACAGCCCATTCGATGGAAGAAGCCTTAGCCGCGCAAAAAGAAGTCGGTTATCCAACGGTCATTCGCCCCTCTTTCACAATGGGTGGAAGCGGTGGCGGTATTGCGTACAACAAAGAAGAATTTATCGAAATTTGCGAACGCGGGTTGTATTTGTCGCCAACTAACGAATTATTGATTGAAGAATCGGTACTCGGTTGGAAAGAGTACGAAATGGAAGTTGTCCGCGATACCAAAGACAATTGCATCATCGTATGTTCGATTGAGAATTTCGACCCGATGGGCGTTCACACGGGCGATTCGATTACCGTTGCGCCTGCACAAACGTTGACCGATAAGGAATATCAAATTTTGCGTAATGTATCGCTCGCCATTTTGCGTGAAATTGGCGTGGATACAGGTGGTTCAAACGTACAAGTTGCGATTAACCCTGAAAACGGGCGAATGATTATTATCGAGATGAATCCGCGTGTTTCACGTTCATCAGCGTTAGCGTCGAAAGCAACAGGTTTCCCGATTGCAAAAGTTGCCGCGAAATTAGCGGTCGGTTTCACGCTCGACGAATTACAAAACGAAATTACAGGCGGTAAAACCCCTGCTTCATTTGAACCTTCAATTGATTACGTTGTCACAAAAGTGCCACGTTTCACGTTTGAAAAATTCCCCCAAGCCGATGACCGTTTAACCACGCAAATGAAATCTGTCGGCGAAGTGATGGCAATCGGTCGCACATTTCAAGAATCATTGCAAAAAGCCTTGCGCGGTTTGGAAATCGGTATTAACGGCTTGAACGAAATCACTGATTTAACTGCGGATGATGCCGCCGACAAAATTCGTCGTGAATTACGTCATCCAGGTCCTGATAGATTGTTATACGTTGCCGATGCGTTCCGTTTTGGCATGAGTGCGGCAGAAGTTCACGAAATTTGCAAAATTGATCCGTGGTTTTTAGCGCAAGTTGAAGATTTGGTTTTGACCGAGAAATCACTTTCAACCAAAACGCTTTCAACCTTAAAAGAAGGTGAATTGTTCCGTTTGAAACGCAAAGGTTTTTCTGATTCGCGGTTGGCAAAATTGCTCGATGCGTCTGAAACCGAAGTACGTAACATTCGCCACAAACAAAACATTCGTCCTGTTTATAAACGCATTGATTCTTGCGCGGCAGAATTTGCCTCAGATACCGCTTATTTGTACTCGACTTATGAAGAAGAATGCGAAGCGCGAGTTTCTGACAAAGAAAAAATCATCATTTTAGGCGGTGGTCCAAATCGAATTGGGCAAGGGATTGAATTCGATTATTGCTGTGTTCACGCGGCATTAGCGTTGCGCGAAGATGGTTACGAGACAATTATGGTCAACTGTAATCCTGAAACAGTTTCGACCGATTTTGATACCTCTGACCGTTTGTATTTTGAATCATTGACGCTCGAAGATGTGTTGGAAATCGTCCACATCGAAAAACCCAAAGGCGTGATTGTGCAATACGGCGGTCAAACACCGTTGAAATTAGCACGCGCATTAGAAGCGGCAGGCGTTCCCATTATTGGCACATCGCCTGATTCAATCGATTTGGCTGAAGACCGTGAACGATTCCAAAAATTACTCGAACGTTTAGGTTTGAAACAACCGCCAAATGCCACTGCACGTTCAACCGAACAAGCCATTAACGCAGCAAAAGAATTGGGTTATCCACTGGTTGTGCGTCCGTCGTATGTTTTAGGTGGTCGAGCAATGGAAATTGTCTTTAACGAAGAAGGCTTGCAACGCTACATGAAAGAAGCGGTGAGCGTTTCAAACGATTCGCCTGTGCTGTTAGACCGTTTCTTAGATGATGCTGTGGAAATGGACGTTGACGCGATTTACGACGGTGAGCGCGTGTTAATCGGTGGTTTGATGGAACACATTGAACAAGCTGGCGTGCATTCAGGCGATTCAGCATGTTCATTGCCACCGTATGATTTAGCTCTTGCGTTGCAAGATAAATTGCGTGAACAAGTTGCCAAAATGGCAGAAGCCTTAGGCGTACGCGGTTTGATGAATACGCAATTTGCGATTCAAGGCGAAGACATTTACGTTTTAGAAGTAAATCCTAGAGCGTCACGCACTGCGCCATTTGTATCGAAAGCAACGGGTTATCCATTAGCAAAAATTGCCGCTCGCGTCATGGTCGGTCAAACGCTTGAACAACAAGGCGTAACTGTTGAGCGTATTCCTGATTATTTCTCGGTGAAAGAAGCGGTTTTCCCATTCGTGAAATTCCCTGGTGTTGACCCGCTTTTAGGCCCTGAAATGAAATCGACAGGCGAAGTGATGGGCGTAGGTAAAACGTTTGGCGAAGCCTTTGCAAAATCACAACGCGCCGCAGGTGTTGATTTAAGCCACACGGGCAAAGTGTTAATCAGTATTCGTGACAAAGACAAAGCAAAATTGCCTGAAATTGCCCGAATGCTGATTGCTAAAAATTATGAACTTGTTGCAACAGGTGGCACGGCGCGTTTCTTAAAAGAAAACGGTTTTCCTTGCGAAGTGGTTTGCAAAGTAAATGAAGGTCGTCCGAACACGGTTGATATGATTAAAAATGACCAAATTCAGTTAATTATCAACACCACTGAAGGCAAAAAAGCAATTTCTGATTCGTTCACGATGCGTCGTGAAGCCTTGCAACATCGCGTGACTTATTACACCACGATGGCAGGCGCGAGAGCCGCGTGTTTTGCGCTCGGTGAACTCGATGCAGGTGACGTGAATTGCTTGCAAGATTTGCATAAAAATTTAGGTTAATTATTTCTGGGGAGTGTGATACTCCCTAATTTATCAGCGTATTAGACGAAATTATGCCAAACGAAAATACACTTTCTAAAACAGATATAGAAAAAAAAGTTGAAGATTGGGAAACAAGAATTCAGAGTCTTTATGCCTCTGTTAAAGATTGGTTGCCTTCAGGTTACACAGTAAAAGAGCAATCAGAAGTGACAATGTTTGAAGAGTTAATGCAGCAATATGACGTTCCTCCCAAACAATTGAAGGTATTAGACATATATAATGCCAATAGAATCATTGCCACGTTTAAACCGATTGGATTATGGGTTATCGGGGCAAATGGAAGGGTGGATGTTTTGTCTAAAAAAGGAGCTATTTTATTGGTTGATAAAGCAGAGAAATTTCAAACTCCAAACTGGCTTAGTTATACAAAAGATAAAAGTGAAAGCACGCCATTTGACAAAGAGTATTTTTTAAATATTCTTGCAGGTTGTTAAAAAATGAACACATTTGAAGAGTTGGCAAAATTATATGCTGAAATAGATAACAACTATGCAAAGGAAGAACATGAGGCAAGAGCAAATAATTTAACCAAAGAAGAGCAAGATGTCATATCTCGCAAAAGAGAATTAAATGATCACGCGTATTATTTATTCATGTTTTCTCGATTAGAAGATCATGTTAGAGAGCAAAGTAGTCTTCTTATACAAGAAAAACAAAAAATCTCGTTAGATTGGGAACAACGAAGAGCGTGGAGTATTCTTCCAAACAAAAAAGATGCTGACAATATCACTTTTCTCAATAGAGCTGCTTTGCTACTTAAACATGGCAAAGATTCACACCATTTCGGAAAAATACAAGCGTATTACGATTTAAGAAATAAATTAGCTCATGGAGGAAGTTTTCATTCTCCTGTTTCTATTCCAACTGTTTTGGCAGACTTTGAGCTTTTCTATAAAGAGTTAAGTCACACTTCGTAGTAAATCATTTAAAAATAAATAAGTTAAATTTTGGAGTTTCAATAAATGAGCAAAGTTCCTTTAACCGTCAAAGGTGCAGAAAAATTAAAAGCTGAACTTGAAGAATTAAAAACCGTTGTGCGACCTCGCATTATCAACGCTATTTCGGAAGCACGCGCACACGGAGATTTAAAAGAAAATGCCGAATATCACGCGGCAAAAGAACAACAAAGTTTTGCTGAAGGTCGGATTGCGGAAATTGAAGGAAAATTAGCAAACGCGCAAATTATTGATGTCACAAAAATTGATGCAGGCGGTAAAGTCATTTTCGGTGCGACAGTTGAAATTGAAGATTTAGATTCTGAGAAACGTGTTATTTATCAAATCGTTGGTGAAGATGAAGCAGACATTAAAGAAGGACGTATTTCAATTGGTTCACCTTTTGCGCGAGCGTTAATTGGCAAAGAAGTCGAAGACGTGGTGACGGTAAAAGCCCCAGCAGGTGATGTCGATTACGAAATTATTGATATTAAATATATCTAAACAAAAAAGAAACGTTATGGAACTCTACGAAACAGAAGAACAACAAGTCGAAGCCTTGCAAAAGTGGTGGAAAGAAAATGGCGCTGCTTCTCTGGTTGGCTTAGGCATTGCAATCATCGGCATTTTAGGCTGGAACTATTGGCTTGATTATAAGAAAGAACAAAACGGCAAAGCGTCGGTGATTTATGATCAACTTCTCAAAGATGCCAACGAAAATAAAATTGCTGAAGTTGATACCGTTGCTGGTAAATTAAAAACTGAATTTGGTTCAACTGAATATTCAACTTACAGCGTGTTAATGCAAGCTAAAACAAAAGTTGAAACAGGTGATTTAGCGGGTGCAAAAGAGTTATTGCAAGGTTTAGCTAATCAATCAAATGATTTTAGCCAACTCGCGAAATTACGTTTAGTGCGGTTATATTTAGCAACAGGCGAATTTGAAAAAGGGTTGCAACTTGTTGGACAAATTGACAAGAAAAATGTCGCAAGTTTTGAAGGGAATTATGACGAGTTAGTCGGTGATTTGTACGTTGCGTTAGATCGACTCGACGAAGCGCGAACAGCCTACGAAAAAGCCATTCGTGATGGTTATAACTCGCCACTTTTGCAATTTAAACTTGATGATTTAACCGCGCCTGAAAAATTGGAAAGTACAAACTAATGCGCCGCACATTTTTATTACTTACCGCGTTATCGCTCACTGCTTGCAGCACGATGGATGTTGTCAAAGATTCGGTTTCAGGCATTTCAGATTATTTCTCAGGGGGCGAAGATAACGCGGAACCGCCTGCGGCTTTAACCGAATTTAACGCTGAGATTGAAATTGAAAAACTTTGGACTTCGTCAACAGGCGTTGGTGCAAATGAACAAACGGTTAAACTCGCCCCCGCCATTCATAATCAAAAAATTATCACCGCTGACCGCGAAGGCTTAGTGCAAGCGCGGCATTTGGCAACGGGCGATAAAGTCTGGGAATTTGAAGCTGAAATGAAATTATCGGGCGGCGTGGGTTTAGGCAATGAAACCGTCATTTTAGGTTCAAGCAACGCAGACGTAATTGCATTAAACAGTGATACAGGCGAAAAACTTTGGTCAGTTCGCGTTTCAAGTGAAGTGCTTGCCATTCCAGTTGTTGCGAAAAATACCGTTATCGTTCGTACCACAGATGGCAATGTTACTGCGTTAAATGAACAAACAGGCGCGAAATTGTGGAGCTACGAACACGCTGTACCTGCATTAAGTATTCGTGGTACAGGCGCACCACTCATCGTGGGCGATAAAGTCATCGCAGGTTATGACAACGGAAAAATGGTCGCTCTCGATTTAAAAAATGGCAAATATGCGTGGGAAACGACGATTTCAATTCCCAAAGGTCGTTCGGAAGTGGAACGCTTAGTCGATTTAGATGTTGACCCGCTTGAAATTAACGACGTGATTTATATCGCGAGTTATCGCGGTGGCGTGGCAGCAATTTCAGCGACAGACGGTGATGCCATGTGGCGCAACGAAAATGTTTCTTCGCACACAGGCTTGAGTAATGACTTTCGGTATTTATATTTAAGTGATTCAAAAAGTCACGTTTGGCAAATCGATCAACGTAGCGGTGGTGGTTTATGGCAACAAAAAGAGTTGCATCATCGACACTTAACTGCGCCTGCAACGTATCAAAATTACGTTGTTGTTGGTGATTTTGAAGGTTATGTACATTGGCTCAGTAGCTCTGACGGACGACAACTCGGACGTATTCAAGTTAGCGATAGTCCAATTGAAAACAAACCTGTGGTCGTCGATGATGTTGTGTATATTTACGCAAAAGACGGCTCTATTGCCGCATTGAAAGCAAAATAAATCAAAAAAACAGGTTCAAGGTAAAATACCTTGAACCTTTCAACTCTCCTACCTTGTAGAAATTATGTTACCCGTAATCGCTTTAGTCGGTCGCCCAAACGTGGGCAAATCCACCTTATTCAACTTTTTAACCAAAACCCGCGACGCAATTGTTGCTGATTTTGCTGGTTTAACCCGTGACCGCCAATATGGGCGCGTCAAAAACAAAGAAATTCGTCAATGCCTCGTCGTCGATACAGGCGGAATTATGGACGACGCGCAAGGTATTGATCAAGTTGCCCGAAAACAAGTACAAATCGCGCTCGAAGAAGCCGACATCGTTTTTTTCATGGTAGACGGTCGCGCTGGGTTAAGTTCGTCAGATAAAGTTATCGCTGACACATTGCGCCGTTTGAGCAAACCTGTAATTTTAGTCACGAACAAAACCGACGGCGTGGATTCCTTTTCTGCGATTTCAGATTTTTACAGTTTAGGCTTAGGCGAACCTGTAAAAATTGCTGCTTCACATGGCACGGGAATTCCCGAATTATTGCGAATGGCGGATAAATTGTTGCCAATCGCCATCGAAAACGAACCCGAAGATAAAGATGAAATTCGAATCGCAATTGTCGGTCGTCCAAATGTTGGTAAATCTACGCTAGTCAATCGTTTACTAGGCGAAGAACGGGTTGTTGTATTCGACGAAGCGGGAACAACGCGCGACAGTATTTACATTCCATTTGAGCGTGACGGTAAAAAATTCACGTTAATTGATACAGCTGGTATGCGTCGTCGTTCAAAAATTGGCGAAGCGATTGAAAAATTCAGCGTCTTAAAAGCCTTGCAAGCGGTTGAAAAAGCGAATGTCGTGATTTACATGATTGATGCTAGAGAAGGTATTACTGACCAAGACGCGCATTTACTGGGTTTAGTTTTGGAAGCGGGTAGGGCGTTAATTATTGGTTTGAACAAATGGGACGGTATTTCAGCTGACCAAAAAAATACCATTAGTCGCTTACTTGAAGTGAAATTAACCTTTGTTGAATTTGCTGAAAAACACCCGATTTCTGCGTTGCATGGAAGCGGTGTTGGCAAAATGTTTGACCGTGTACAAAGTTTATATGAAGCGGCAATGCTGGATATGTCTACGCCGAATTTGACGAGAATGCTCAAAGAAGCGACGCTCGCGCATCAACCGCCGATTGTGAACGGACGACGCATTAAATTGAAATACGCGCATCAAGGTGGACGCAATCCGCCAATTGTCGTGATTCATGGCGCACAAACGGATGAATTACCCGAATCGTATAAACGCTATTTGATAAATTATTATCGAACAGCAATGCAACTGAGCGGAACGCCAATTCGGATTGTGTTCAAATCACCTGAAAATCCATTCCACGGTAAAAAAGCCAAACCAACTGAATGGGCAATCAAAAAACGTGAGCGTTTAACACGCCGTGCAAAAGCGAAAAGTCAGTAATTATTTACGCGCCAAATTGTAGGGGCGAATCATATTCGCCCCTACCGCGTTTTAATGAATCGCCGAGCCAAGTTTGAAAATAGGCAAATACATTGCCACAATCAAACCACCAACCAAAACACCTAGCACCATCATAATCATAGGTTCCATCAAACTGCTTAAATTATCAACCAAGTTATCAACTTCTTCTTCGTAAAAGTCGGCAACTTTAGAAAGCATCGCATCGAGCGCACCCGATTCTTCACCGATAGCAATCATTTGAATCACCATGTGCGGAAATAACCCCGATTCTTGAATGGCGAATTGCAATCGCTGACCAATTGCCACTTCTTCTCGGATTTTCAACACGGCATTTTTATAAACGCGATTTCCACACGTTCCCGCAGCGGATTCTAACGATTCAACCAGCGGCACACCTGCTGCCGACATGGTTGCAAGTGTTCTTGCAAAACGCGCAATCGCTGATTTAGTGATAATCACACCAACAACAGACGTTCTTAAAATTTGTTTATCCAAAAAATAATTGAATGGTTCAGAGTTTTTTTTGAAGAATTTAAAGGTGTAAACAGCCCCCGTAATAATGGCAGCGATAATCCACCAATAAGCCTGCATCCATTTCGACATGGCAATGACTAATTTTGTGAAGGCTGGTAAATCTGCCCCAAAACTTTTAAATAAATCTTCAAAAACAGGCACCACAAAAATGAGCAAAACGGTTGTTACGATAAGCGCGATAATCACCACTGAAATCGGATAAGTTAGAGCTTTTTTAATCTTCTTTTTCATCGACTCACTTTTTTCTTTGTAAGTCGCGATTTTTTCCAAAAGAGATTCTAAAACTCCCGCTCGCTCACCCGCTTCAATCAAATTGCAAAACAATTCGTCAAAATACGCGGGATGTTTTCTTAAGGCTTGCGTTAAGCTATCGCCGCTTTCCACATCGACTTTAATCGTCAAAAGCAAATCACGCATACTGACATTTTCATTACCGCGTCCAACAATATCTAACGCTTGTACGACAGGTACACCCGCATTGAGCATTGTCGCCAATTGCCGCGCAAAAATTGCAATATCAGATGGCAGGATTTTTTGGATTCGTTTAGAAAAAAGCGAGGCATTTTTTTTTCGTACTTTTGTGACGTTAATGCCTTGCTTACGCAATTCAGCATGTACTTTTTTTTCGTCAGTGGCAAAAATGATTCCTGTCGTTTTGCGTCGTGCTTTGTCTTTTCCTATCCACGCAAATTCATATTCTTTTAAAGGGGTGGCTTTTTCTTTTTTTAAATCTGCCATAATGTTAACCGTTAATTTTCAGTCGTGACGCGATCGATTTCTTCTAAACTTGTTAAGCCCATTCGTACTTTGTTTAATCCTGATGCGCGTAAATCGTTGATGCCATCAGCGGCGGCTTGCTCGGCAAGTTGCATCGTATTTCCGCCTTCCAAAATTAACGCTCGCATTTTTTCACTGAGTGTCATGACTTGATAAATCCCGACTCGTCCTTTGTAGCCACCCGTGCAAGCCTCACACCCCACCGCTTTAAACAATGTTAATTGCTCAAGTTCTTCTTTTTTAAAACCTGCCTGAAGTAAAAAATCAGGTGGATATTGTGCAGGCGTTTTGCAGTTTTCACATAATCGCCGCGCAAGTCGCTGTGCCATAATCAAATTCACGGCTGATACGATATTAAATGGTGGAATACCCATTTGCATCAAACGATTAAGGGTTTGAGGCGCATCGTTTGTATGCAAGGTGGATAACACTAAATGCCCAGTTTGCGCGGCTTTGACGGCAATTTCAGCGGTTTCTAAATCTCGAATCTCACCGACCATAATAATGTCAGGATCTTGACGTAAAAAAGCGCGTAACGCCGTTGCAAACGTTAGCCCCGCTTTCGGATTGACGTTGACTTGATTGATGCCTTCGACCGTGATTTCAACAGGGTCTTCAGCCGTTGAAATGTTGCGTTCGGTGCTGTTTAAAATGTTAAGCCCTGTGTAAAGCGTTACTGTTTTACCGCTTCCTGTAGGCCCAGTCACTAACACCATTCCGTAAGGTTTATGAATGGCTTCTAAAAATAAACGTTGTTGCTCAGGTTCAAAGCCTAATTTTTCAATGCCAAGTTGCGCGTTGGTCGGGTCTAAAATCCGCAAAACCACTTTTTCACCAAACAACGTCGGGCAAGTATTTACCCGAAAATCAATCGCGCGAGTTTTCGATAAAATCATTTTGATACGCCCATCTTGCGGCACACGCCGTTCGGCAATATCCATTTTCGACATCACTTTAATGCGCGACACAATGCGATTTGCGATGTTGGCAGGGGGCGATGCGACAGGATGTAAAATGCCATCGGAGCGGTAACGAATACGGAATACTTTTTCATACGGTTCAAGATGAATATCAGAAACCCCCGATTTAATAGCATCAAGTAAAATTTTGTTCACAAATCGAACAATCGGTGCATCTTCATCGCCTGCTGTTGCTGTCGAACCTTCTTCACTACCCGCTGAAATATCCAAATTATCCAAATCGGAATCGAGCAAATCCGTCATTGTGGTATCGGCGGCTTCGATAATGGTATCGATGGCTTTGGCGAGTTTGTGTTCTTCGACTAAAACAGGCTCTGGGTTTAAACGACTGTTAAATTTAATTTCGTCAAAACCACCAAAACTGCGCGGGTCAGAAATTGCCACAAATAACGTCACACCTCGCACAACAAGCGGCAAAACGTGATGTTTTTGCATTAGCGCGGTGGTAATGACTTCGGGCGGGACATTTTTAATATCGAACGCATTCAAATCAAACAGCGGCAACCCAAATTCGAGTGAAATTTTTGACGCGATAACTGATGAACTAACGATTTTTTGCGTGACTAAATAGTTAATTAGCGACACGCCTTTTTGTTGGGAATCTTGATAATGCTTTTGCGCGTCGGCGGCGGTGAGCAACCCTTCTTTTATCAAGTTATTGATTAGACTGTTAAATTGTAAATCGTTAGCTGTTGCCATAAAAGACCTGTAAAGCTAGAAAATAGAAGGCAATGTTATCGGCACTTCGGAATTCTGCCAGCCGCTTGCGCTTGCTTATACAACTCTAACGCTTGTGGCATGTGTTCTTGCAATTGTTGAATGCGCGTTTCGTGTGCGGGATGTGTGGATAAAAATTCTGACGGCTGATTACCTTGCGAGGCTTGCGCCATTTTTTGCCACAAATTCACACTTTGCTGTGGATTAAACCCTGCCTTCGCCATCAAATCGACACCAATCAAATCCGCTTCACTTTCATGCGTGCGACTGTAAGGCATTAAAACGCCGTATTGTGCGCCTAACCCCAGACCTGCCATGATTAACGGGTTTTGTCCATATTCGGTTTGTCCAATCATATTTAGCGTTTGTTCTGTGAGCGTTTGTTGCGAAGCGCGTTCATTGCTGTGACGTGCGATAACGTGTCCGACTTCATGTCCTAAAACGGCTGCAAGCTGGTCTTGATTATCAACAAGTTCCATCATGCCTGTATGAACACCAATTTTTGCACCTGGTAACGCAAACGCATTAAGCGTTTTATCTTCAAACACCACGACCTCCCACAATGTCCCCATGCCTTTGGTGAGTTCGGTCACGATACATTGCGCGGTTTGATTGAAACTTTCGCTTTTATTAACAGGCTTTTCTCTTTTCATTTGGTCAAACGCTTGCAACCCCATTTGACTCATTTGCGAATCAGGCATGAAAATCAATTGACTGCGCCCCGTTGGGCTAGTTGCACATGCGGTTAAAATGCTACTAATTACAACGGTAAGAGCTACTTTTTGAAGTCTCATTGTGTTCACCATTTTGGGTAAATGTTAAGAATGATAAGGACGACTAAATTCATGCACGGCATCGACCATGGCTTTGACGTTATCAGGATTGATGTCAGGCAAAATGCCGTGACCCAAATTGAAAACGTGACCCGATCCGTTGCCGTATTTTTGCAAAATTGTTTTCACTTTTTCGACGATGATTTCAGGTTGAGCGTAAAGCGTGAGCGGGTCTAAATTGCCTTGCAACGCCACTTTTTCACCAACTCGTGCGCGAGCCTGACCAATATCGGTTTGCCAATCCAAACCAAGCGCGTCATAACCTGCGTTTGCCATATTTTCGAGCCACAAACCACCACCTTTGGTGAATAAAACTGTTGGAATTTTCACGCCGTCGATTTCTGTTTTGAGCAATGAACGAACTTGTTGCGCGTAACGCAATGAAAATTCATTGTAATCATCGCCGCTGAGCATTCCGCCCCAAGTATCAAATAGCATCACAGCTTGTGCGCCAGCGGCAATTTGTGCGTTCAAATATAACGCAACCGATTGAGCGAGTTTATCGAGCAATTTATGCAGCAAAGCAGGTTCGTTAAACATCATTTTTTTGATTTTAGCGAAATTTTTACTGCTTCCGCCTTCAATCATATAGGTTGCAAGTGTCCACGGACTGCCAGAAAAACCAATTAACGGTACGCTGCCTGCTAAATTTTTACGAATCAAACGCACCGCATCAACAACGTAGCGCAACTCCATTTCTGGGTCAGGAATGGGCAATTTTTCAATATCGGCCGCCGTTTGAATGGGATTTTTAAAACGAGGACCTTCGCCTTCGGTGAAATACAAACCTAAACCCATCGCGTCAGGAATGGTCAAAATATCCGAAAACAAAATTGCCGCATCAAAATCAAACCGACGCAAAGGTTGCAACGTGACTTCGCAAGCCAATTCAGGATTCGTGCAAAGGTTCATAAAACTGCCCGCTTGTTCACGCACGGCACGGTATTCAGGCAAATAGCGTCCCGCTTGGCGCATCATCCAAATCGGCGTGTAATCGGTGGATTGTTTTAAAAGAGCTTTGATAAAAGTGTCGTTTTTTAAAGTAGTCATGATTTTTCAGGTTTAAGGGTTCATTTTTCGTGGCAAGGCATTTGCAAATCCAGCAGGTAATTTTTCGCGTGCTTTTGTGGCCTCTTCAGAGCTTGCAAAACCACCGTATATCACGCCAAAACGTGGTTGTTCAGGTGTTCCCGATTTCACGACGCGGGTATTTTTAGCAATGTCTGCGTGTTTTTTTTGAAACGCTTGAACAGCCGCATCGCTTGAAAGTGTAATCAGTTGCAAGGCATAACGTTTAATGTCGGGTGATAAAACGGGGTCCGTTTTAGTGTCTATTTTTGCCGTTTGGGTATTTTCAGGTGTTGATTTGAGTTCGACCTTTTTAACAGGTTCCACTTTTACCGCTTCAACTTTTTCTACAACAGGTTTTTTAACGGCTTCTGGTTTTTCAACAGGTTTAATTTCGACTTTTTTGACAGGTTCGACTTTAACTTTTTTGACTTCAGGTATAGAAATAGGAACCGCTTTAATCGTTTCTTTTTCAGGTAACGGTTGAATTTTCATACCTTTCGCAGGCGCAATTTTTGGAAAAGCGACAACAGGTTCAACCACTTTTTCAGGCTCAACGTCTGTTTTTACAGGTTCAGGCGTTGATTCCGTTGACGGCGCAACGGCTTCGACTTCTGGAGCAGCTTGAACAGGTTCCGCTATTTTTTCAGGTTCCACTTTTCCAGTTTCTACAACAGGTGCCGTAGGTTCAGGGGCTTTTTCAACAGGCGTTGCCACTTCGGGTTGAGAAGGAGCGGGGGCATTCGTCAGTGTTTTTTCAATGTCTAATTTAAACTCTGGAATAACAATATCTTGTTCAGATTTAGCTTGTGATTCGGGTGCCTTTTTTGCTTGAACAGCACGAATTTTTTCAACAGCGTCACTTTTTACCGCTTCAATTTTTTCAACGGGCGAAACTGCAATTTCGTCAACCGTTTCTTCATTGAAATAGCGCACAGCTTGATTTATTGCGGCGGCTAAAAAAACTAAGCCGATAAAACCTGC
>JAQTOT010000163.1 GCA_028713145.1 Methylococcales bacterium | reverse complement strand
CCGATAAACCATAAAAAAATAACAGAATAAAGCAAAATACATACCCAACAGATATTTGTCAGAATTTTTAGTTCAAATTGTGTGATACTTTGAAGTTATATTACGTTTCATTTTTTTACATATTGATTTATACGCCATGAAAACAGATTTAACTTTTATGACAAAAGCACTGCAACTTGCAGAACGTGGACGTTTCACAACTCAACCGAATCCGCGTGTTGGTTGCGTTTTAGTGAAAGATGGACGAATCATTGGCGAAGGTTTTCACGAAAGAGCAGGGCAGGCTCATGCAGAAATTAACGCACTGAAAAAGGCAACGGAAGAAGTAAAAGGAGCTACCGCTTACGTTACGCTTGAACCTTGTTCGCATCATGGCAGAACACCGCCATGTTGTGACGCGCTAATTCAAGCAGGCATTAAACGCCTTGTTGTGGCAATGATGGATCCGAACCCACTTGTTGCAGGACGTGGACTAGCGCGTTGCAAAGCGGCTGGCATCGAGGTGGTTTGCGACATACTTCGCGAGGATGCGGAAAAATTAAATCGCGGTTTCATTTCACGCATGATAAAAAATCGCCCGTTTGTGCAAAGTAAAATTGCAATGAGTTTGGATGGTCAAACTGCACTGGCAAATGGTGAAAGTCAATGGATTACGTCGCCACAAGCGCGTGCAGATGTCCATTCTTTTCGCGCTCAAAGTGGCGCGATTCTCACTGGAATCGGCACGGTTTTAGCCGATAATCCGTCGCTCAATGCGCGTGTTCCGTTTGACTGTGTGCAACCGATTCGGGTCGTTTTAGATTCCACATTGCAAATGCCGCTTGATTCAAAAATGACAACATTAAACGGCAGAACGTTAATTTTAACTTGCTCAAAAAATGAACAAAAACAGAATGCGTTAAAACAAGTCGGTTTTGAAGTTTATGTGTTACCTGAATTAAATGGGCGTTTAGATTTAAATGCAGTCATGACATTTTTAGCAGGGCAAGAAATAAACAATTTATTTGTCGAAGCGGGGGCAACGTTAAATGCGGCATTACTTGAAGCGGATTTAGTTGATGAATGGTTAATCTATATGGCTTCGTGCGTATTAGGCGATAAAAGTCGAGGGGCATTTGCTTTACCACAATTCCAGTCTATGACCGAAAAAAAATCATTACGGTGGAGCGATGTTCGACAAATTGGGACAGATTTGCGATTGATGTTAGCTTAAAGGCAAGCAGGGCTTTAAATTCGCGTTTTAACTTCTTCATAAATAACAGTCAAAACACTTTCCAATTCGTTAAATACCTGCAAGTTATCAAATCGAATCACTTTCAAGCCCAATGATTCTAAAATTTTTGTTCGCTCAAAATCATAAGCGATTGCATCAGACTCAAAATGCTGCGAGCCATCAAGTTCAATTACTAAATTTGCTGCAAAGCTGTAAAAATCGACAATGTAATGCCCTAACGGTTTTTGTCGATTAAATGTCACGCCTAAAATTTGTTTGCCGCGCAAACGTGACCATAGCAATTTTTCTGCTTCTGTTTGATTGTTTCGCAATTCTCTTGCAAAGGTTTTTGTCGTTTTAGAATAAGGCAACATTTTCTTTCCTCAGTGTTTAAAGCAAATCCCCCAGCCTTTCAGGCTGCCCCCTTCAAAAAGGGGGCAAAAGATTAAACAGCAACTTGTTTTTGATTTTAATGGTTTTCCCCCTTTTTGAAGGGGGAGCGGCGATAGCCGCAGGGGGATTTCACTCACGCAACTTTCGCAACAAAACAAAAAAGCCCCACTCGCCAAAGGCAAGCAGGGCTTTTTCTAATCGCTTTTTAAAGCTAACTTAAAACAACTTCCGATTAAGCAATCGTGAAGTCAGTTGCAGCAAGACCAGTTACTACACCAACTGTACCGATTTGAAGACTGCCAGCGTTCCATGCACCGTCAGCATCATAGAAAATTGCACCTGTATCTGATGCGATTGCATAATGAGCTAAGGAAGTCGTAGCAGCCGAAGATGTGTTGCTAATTGTCACACCTAAAGCACCAAGATTAGCTATTGTATCGAACACAACGTTAACATTCGCTGTACCGCCACTAGCTGTAAGAGCGTGATATTGGGCAACAGTCAAAGCGTTAATTGCAGTAGCACCAGCAGTCAATTGAATTTTATCTGTTCCAGCAGTGAAACCAGTGATTGAATCAGAGGCATCTGTGCCAAGAATAACTTTATCCGCTCCAGCACCTAACGTAATCACGTCAGCACCCGCACCACCAGTAATAGAACCACCACCAACAGCAGCAGTGATTGTGTCAACGCCAGCACCACCTGTAATATTCGTTACACCAGCACCTGTACCTTTAAGAGTTGAAACGTTTGTACCAGTTGCAGATGAAACAAGGTTAACAGTTCCACCATTTGTGGTAATTGCACTTAAATCGACAGTACCAGTTGCACCATCTGCCAATGTGATAGTTGCAGTTCCTGCAATTGTTGAACTTGATGTTGCGGCATAAACCGTAGTAGTAGGCACAGCAACAGTAGCTGTAGCACCTGATGCAACAACTAACACGTCAGTACCTGTACCGAAGTCAGTAATTGTGTCAGTACCAGCATCAACGTTGAAAGTATCAGCTTCTGTTCCACCAGTAACTGTATCGTTACCAGCACCACCAGTAATCGTGTCTGCACCTGAACCACCAACGATAGAATCAGAAATTGCAGAACCAGTGATGCTATCAGCACCATTTGAGCCTGTGATGGTATCAGTAGTTGTTGCTGTTACAGTGATATTGAAACCATCTGTTTGTCCCGTAAAATCAACAGCCTTTGCCGTGACATTGATAGTAACGTTTTCAACATTCACGATAGATGCGTCAGTTGCATTATTGTAAGTATCTGTAATGACTAATGTATCTGTACCTGCACCACCGTCGATAGTATCAAGTGTTGTAACATCAGCAGCAATACTTGTGATGTTGATAGTATCGTTACCATCACCTGCTGAGATTGAATCCGCAGCTAAACCACCAGTGATGGTATCTGCACCTGTGCTACCGATAATAGTATCTGCACCTGCACCACCATCAACAGAAGCCGCAGTTTTACCAACAGTAATTGTTTCAGCAGCACTAGAACCCGTAACAGCTGCAGGCGTTGTATCGATACCACCAGCAGTGTTAACAGTATCCGCAGCAATAGTGACATAACCTTTGCTAGCTGCCCAATCTGTTACTTCAGAATTGAATGAGAATGCTTGGTTTAAAGTCAATGATTCTAAAGAAGTCACTGGCAATTTAGCAATTTGAGCAGAAGAAATTGCTGCAACAGTTGCATCGCTCAACTGGTCAAGATCAGCGGTTGGCAAACCGACAAGCACTTTCAAGTTGTCAGAAATTTGAGTAGCTGTAAGAGCCGCAGTACTAGCAGAAGGGAAAGTTGCTAATTGTGTTGCGCTCAATTTTAAGATTTGCTCATTAGTTAATGCTGCTGTTTGAGCTGTACTGAATGCAGTAAATGTTGCAATACCAGCTGCTGCGACATCAGTTAAACTTGCAATAGCAGTGGTAGTTAAACCATCAACGTTAGCAGAAGCGATTTTTTTAACTTGTGCTGCTGTTAATACTTCAGCATCGTCAGAACCGAATTGAGCAATTTGATCTTGTGTCAATGTTGCAAAAGCAGCTGGTGTCATCTTAACGATTTGTTCTGGTGTAATACCTGCAAAAGTCGTAGAAGTAACTGCCGCTAATGTTGCTGGCAAAATCGATTTAATTGAATCAGGAGCAATTGAACCAAATTCATCAGCTGTTAAAGCAGATGTTCCAGCAGATACAACTTGGGCTGCAGTTAATGCTTTAATTGCAGTAGGTGATAAAGCTGCCCATTGATCAGAAACTAACGCATTGATTTGAGCAGTCGTTGCACCAGCAATGTTTTTGTTCAAACCAGCAATTGCTTCAGCTGTAATTGAAGGAATTGCAGCTGATGATAATCCAGCAACTTGTGTTGATTTCAATGCTGCAAGTGAACTCGCTGTTAAAGTTTCAGCAGTTGTCGCATCAATTGTATTGATTTGAGCAGAAGTCAACAAAGCGACTTGAGCTGCTTTCAAACTTGCGAATTGACCTTCGCCCAATTTAGAAATATCTAAACCCGCGATATTTTTCTTATCAAGTCCTGCCAATGCTGCCGCAGGCAATAATGCTAAGTCACCACTTGTACCTAATGCACTAACTTGAGCAGAAGTTAATGCTTTAACTTGTGCATCAATCACGCCGCCAACATTGTCTTCGCTCAAGCCCGTTAAATTAACGATTGCTTTAAAGCCAGCAGGTGAAATTGCGCTAATTGACGTAGCAGGAATTGCGCCTAATGTATCAGCAGGCAATGCTTTTAATACTGTCAAAGGTAAAATTTTAGCAACAGCAGGTGTAATTGCAGCTGCTTGATCTGTATTTAATGTACCCGTTTGTGTTGTACTAACTTGTTTCCATTGTGCATCAGTTAATGCTGCGATTTGTGCGCCGCTTAAATCAGCAAATTTTGTATCTAAGTTTTTGATGTTCAAGCCTGAGAAGTTGCCTTTCGCGCCTAAAACCAAACCGTTGATTGAATCAATTGAAACTTCAGCTAATTGTGCTTTTGAAAAATCGCTAACTTGAGCTGTTTTCAATACTGCAAATTGTGATGGTGTCAAAGAAGCCGCTTGAGCAACGTTTAAAGTTTTGATGTTTAAATCTGGAACGACTTTAACAGGAATGCCTGCAGTTACGTCGTCAGCAAAGCCGCCTTTGAAGTTCACACCAACAACTTGTTTTGAAGTTAAGTTGGCTGCTTGTGCCGCACCAAAAGAACCTTTTTGATCTTTGCTTAAGCCATTAAGCTGCTCAACAGTCAACCCCGCGATTTGAGCAGGTGTTAAAGTGGTGATGTCTGTATCTTTTGTAATTACTAATGCTGCTGTAGTTGCCATTTTTGCATCCTCGAAATAGAAAGAAAAAATTAAAGTTGATCTGTACCAACTTGAACATGACGCTTAATCAAGATTGTTCAATTAAGTCCATGCTGGGTTTATCGACACCTAAAACAAAACTTTAAATAATTTTTTTGTTTTTTAGGCGTGTTAGAAGCACGTTAAACAGTTTTTCGTTAAAAAACAACGTTACGAATTATTTTCGTACAAAATTGACTTTGCAAAACTGTGACGTAGTTGACAAAGTTAGCGTGAATAAGGGATTGTTCCTACAATAACCAGATTATTTTATTTCAATCCTTCCCAAGGCGTGTAAAGTCCCGAAACATCGACATCAAACATATCTAAAACACGCCCCACCGCTTCATCAACCATCGCGGCAATTGAATTATTTTTGCTATAAAACGCGGGCATTGGCGGGAAAATAATGCCACCCATTTCCGTCACAATGCCCATATTACGAATATGCACCAAATGCAACGGCGTTTCGCGCGGCATAATCACCAAACGCCGACGCTCTTTTAAAACAACATCTGCGCCACGCGAAATTAAATTATCACCAAAACCGTGTGCGACGGCGGCGAGTGTTTTCATCGAACACGGCGCGATAATCATGCCTTGGGTTTTAAAACCACCGCTCGCAATCGTGGCAGCAATGTCATGAATCCCATGCGTAAAATCCGCCAAACGCGCTGTGTCATCGCGTGTCATGTCAAGTTCATGCTTTAAATTCACAAGACCCGCTGATGAAATCACAAGATGCGTTTCCCAATCAGGCATCGGTTGCAAAATCTGCAACATCCGCACACCATAAATTGCCCAGTCGCGCCTGTGATAGCAATGATTAAGCGTTTTTTTGTACTCATTTCACGCTATCTTTTTTTTTGAATTTATACGGTTCACTCGTCGCTTTAGTCGCGTCACCTTCAATGACTTTATCTTGCGATTCATCGTGGGCATCTTCGCTTTCGCCTTGCCCTTCTTTCATTTCGCTACGAAAACTGCGAATTGCGCCACCAATGTCACCGCCAACATTGCGTAATTTTTTGGTGCCGAATAACAAAATGATAATGCCTAAAATTAAGGCGAGTTGCATGACGCTAAAGTGCATTGTTTTCTCCTTAGATTGTGTAAATTATTTATTTTCACGCTGTGCTTTTTCATCTAAGCCCGATAAGCCGAAACGACGTTGCAATTCGACTAACACATCATTGGGATGCAAACCTTGCTGTGCAAGCAAGACCGCACAGTGAAACCACAAATCGGCGGTTTCATAAATGATTTGTGCTTTATCGCCATCTTT
>JAQTOT010000162.1 GCA_028713145.1 Methylococcales bacterium | reverse complement strand
CAAACCTTGCACTGCATTGGTCGGGCAAGCGTTAAACGCAGGTTTGCTAATTAACGTCACGCAAGACACAGTGATTCGTTTATTGCCGCCGCTCGTTCTCGACGACAATCAAATAACCCAACTCGTTGACACGCTGTCAGCGTTAATTCAAGAGTACACAAAATGAAACCAAGACATTTTATAAGTTTGCTGGATTTGACCAGCGAGGAATTTCGCTCGTTAATCGAACGCGCGATTATGCTCAAACACGTCCGTGACCATGATTATCAACCACTCAAAGGGCAAGTTTTAGGAATGATTTTTGAAAAATCATCGACACGCACGCGCGTTTCCTTTGAAACAGGCATGGCACATTTTGGCGGACACGCGCTGTTTTTATCGCCACGCGATACACAACTTGGACGTGGTGAACCAATTGCTGACAGCGCAAAAGTGATTTCACGCATGGTTGATGCAATTATGTTGCGGACAAATGCACATGAAACAGTGACAAAATTTGCTGAAAATTCGCGTGTTCCTGTGATTAACGGGCTGACAGACAAAGAACATCCCTGCCAATTGCTTGCGGATATGCAAACCTATTTTGAACATCGTGGCGACATTCGTGGCAAAACAGTGGCATGGATTGGTGATGGCAATAACATGTGCCACTCTTACATTCATGCGGCAATGGTGTTAGATTTCACCTTGCACATTGCCGCGCCACAAGGTTATTTGCCTGACGCAGAAATTGTGGCGTTAGCAGGCGATAGAGTGAAATTTTTTGATACCACTGTTGAAGCTGCAAAAGACGTTGATTTAGTTGTCACAGACGTTTGGGCAAGCATGGGACAAGAAGCTGAACAAAAATTGCGCGAAGTGGCTTTTAAAGATTACCAAGTCGATGCAAAAGTGATGGCGGTAGCGAAAGCTGATGCGTTATTTATGCACTGTTTGCCCGCACATCGTGGTGAAGAAGTCAGCGCAGAAGTGATTGATGGCGCACAAAGTGTCATTTTTGACGAAGCAGAAAATCGATTGCACGCGCAAAAAGCCCTGCTAGAATTGCTGATGTGCGGAAACGCAAAAATTTCTTTACTCAACGATTAAGCGCGAGTGATTATGAAAAAAATACTGTTGTCAGCTTTGTTGCTAGCAAGCTCCGTTGCAATCAGCGCACCAAATGAAGTGGTTTATGTTGCCGATGATTACAATTTGACGCTTTGGAGTACCTCCAATTACACGGGTAAAATTCAAATTTTACCAACGGGGTCGCCGCTCACAATTATCGGTGAACACCCGACCAGTAACGGTTTAATCAAAGTGAAAACCATCGATGGAACCGAAGGTTTCATTAAATTTAAATACGTCAAAAAAGAAGCTCCCGAACACGACCACGATGACATTGCGGCAAAAAATATCGCTGCTTTGCAAGGACAAATTTCAAAATTAGAAGGCGAATTAAAAGCCGCCAAAGCCGTTATCACACCAGGCACAACGCTTGAACAATCGCTTGCAACAGAGCGCGATAAACTCAGTCGCGAATTAAACGAATTGAAAAAAATCTCAGGGAGCGCGGTGCAACTCAAAACCGAACGTGATGAATTACAAGAACGTTACGTTGCTGTTGAGCGCGATTTGCAACAAGTCAAACTCGAAAATCAAGCATTGCAAGATACCGCAAATCAAGATTGGTTTTTATACGGTGGAATGCTCGCGTTAGTGGGCGTTTTACTCGGATTTATTTTGCCAAAATTGAGCTGGAAACGTAGTCGTGGCGGTTGGGATACTTACTAAAAACATTTACTTATAAGAAATAAAAAACTATGACAAACAATAACAATACCCGCACTTTTTCTTCTCAAGTCGTTGACGGCATGGAACGCGCACCAAGTCGCGCGATGTTACACGCAGTTGGTTTTACAAACGCAGATTTTAAAAAACCACAAATCGGTGTCGCTTCGACATGGAGTATGGTGACACCGTGCAATATGCACATTAACAAACTCGCTGACGAAGTCGCAAAAGGCGTAAATAGTGCAAACGGTAAAGCCGTCATTTTCAACACGATTACTATTTCTGATGGTATTTCGATGGGAACGGAAGGGATGAAATACTCGCTCGTTTCACGCGAAGTAATTGCTGATTCCATTGAAACCGTGATTGGTTGCCAAGGTTTCGACGGTGTTGTGGCGATTGGTGGTTGTGATAAAAATATGCCTGGTTGCATGATTGCCATTGCGCGTTTAAATCGCCCTGCCATTTTTGTTTATGGCGGCACCATTTTACCTGGTTGCCACAAAGATAAAAAACTCGACGTGGTTTCTGTTTTTGAAGCCGTCGGCGCACGCGCAAACAACAAAATCGACGATGCAGAATTGGCTGAAATCGAAGCCAAAGCGATTCCTGGTGCAGGTTCATGTGGTGGTATGTACACAGCAAACACAATGGCTTCAGCAATCGAAGCGTTAGGCATGAGTTTACCAAACAGTTCAGCGCAAGCGGCTATTTCCAATGATAAAAAACTCGATTGTGAACGCGCTGGTGCGGCGGTTTTGAATTTGCTCGAACAAGGCATCCGTCCTAGCGACATCATGACCAAAGAAGCCTTTGAAAATGCGATTACCGTTGTAATTGCGTTAGGGGGTTCGACAAATGCCGTGCTACACATTTTAGCGATGGCAAATGCTGCGAAAGTTGATATTACGCTTGATGATTTCACTCGTATTGGCAAACGTGTTCCGATGCTTGCAGATTTAAAACCCAGCGGTCGTTATCAAATGGC
Source organism: Methylococcales bacterium (assembly GCA_028713145.1). GTDB lineage: Bacteria > Pseudomonadota > Gammaproteobacteria > Methylococcales > Methylomonadaceae > UBA10906. The sequence continues at coordinate 3,503 of JAQTOT010000162.1, read as the reverse complement.
GGAATTGATTGAAATCGGCGGTATTCAACCGTTAATGAAAATTTTGCTTGAAAAAGGTTTGTTGCATGGTGATTGTTTGACTGTGACAGGCAAAACGCTAGCGGAAAATTTAGCTGACGTGCAACCATATCCAGTGGGTCAAGATATGATTCACGATTTAGAACACCCAATTAAAAAAGACAGCCATTTAGTTGTGTTATATGGAAACTTAGCCGCCGAAGGTTCGGTTGCAAAAATCACGGGCAAAGAAGGGTTGCTTTTTACGGGCAATGCGAAAGTGTTTGATGCGGAAGAACAAGCTCTGCAAGCGATTTTAAACGGTGAAATTGTGAAAGGTGACGTGATTGTGATTCGTTACGAAGGCCCTAAAGGTGGCCCTGGGATGCGCGAAATGTTATCGCCAACCTCTGCAATTATGGGTAAAGGCTTAGGCAAAGACGTGGCGTTAATTACAGATGGTCGTTTTTCAGGCGGTACACACGGTTTTGTTGTCGGACACATTACGCCAGAAGCATTCGTGGGTGGTGCATTAGCCATCGTTGAAAACGGTGATCAAATCACAATTGATGCGGAAAATAATCAATTGACGTTGCACATCAACGAACACGAAATAGCGCGTCGCTTTGAAAAATGGCAACAACCCGCACCACGTTACACACGCGGCGTGTTAGCAAAATATGCAAAACTCGTCAATTCAGCATCGCTTGGCGCAGTAACTGATAATTAAATTGTAGGCAGGCATTCAAAAATATCGGATGCCTGCCGAATCCTAGGCTACAAAAACTTTCATTCTAGGAATTTCAACATGTTGCCTACCATTGATGTAAAAGAAGGTCAAATTATTTTTGAAGAACATCAGCTTGATCGCCGTATGTTTCTTGTTTTGGATGGCTCTGTTCAACTTTATGTCACGCGCAACGGTCATGAAGCGAATTTAGAAACCGTGAATAAATATGAGTTTTTTGGCGAAATTGAAATGTACAAGAATCGTCCGCGTTCCATGTCGGCGAAAGCCTTAACAAAAACAAGACTTGCCGTCATTAAAACGCGAATGCAACTTGAACAATTCATTGCCGAACATCCAGATTTTTCAGGAAAAATGACTCGAATGATGGGGCAACGTCTCGCTGATGCTCAATCTGCCGCCTTATAAAAGGAATGTTAAATGTTAGTTGTTAAACATCATGTCGTCACTAAACTCCCTATTTTTGATGTCGAAAACGAAATGGTCATTTTTGAGCAAGGGGATGAAGATTTTACCCTGTATTTTGTGTTAGAAGGTGGCGTAACATTATATGAGACAAAGGGGGGCGGTGAGCGTGAGGTGGCTAATGTCAAAAAACACGATTTTTTTGGCGAAAATGAAATGTACACACAAACCCCACGAAGCGTTTCTGCAAAAGCCACTGCACCAACAAAACTGGTAGCAATCAAAACAACGGCTGAATTTGAAAAATTTGTCACCGAAAATCGTTGGTTATCAGGAAAAATCATGGAGAACATGAGTACTAAACTGGCAGAAACCAATGCTGTCTTAGTGACCAAAAGATTGAGTAACGTTCAATCAAACGTAGTGCTTGAGGTTGCAAAAGAAGATCCAAATGGCAAAGGTGGCGGTGGAAGAAGAATTATTCGTCATTGATTTTTTAATTTTATTTAGGAAGTTTTATGTTGCCCACAATTAAAGTCAAAGCAGATACGGTTATTTTTAAAGAAGGTGATTACGACAAAACAATGTTTATTGTTTTGGAAGGTCGGGTGAAAATTTACGTTATTCGCAACGAAGAAGAAGTAGAGCTTTCGGTTATTCATAAATACGATTTTTTTGGCGAAATGGCTCTGTATCGCAATCGTCCGCGTAGCGCGTTCGCCAAAACCCTTGAGGACGTAAAATTGGTGGTGATTAAAACGCGCATTCAACTTGAGCAATTTATTCAGGAAAATCCCACATTTGCAGGCAAGATGATGGTGATTATGGGAAATCGTTTAGCGAATTCAAATGATTTACTGCTTGAAAAAATGGGTGAACTCGCACCTAAAGAAGATCAAAAAATTGAAAAACCCGAATTTGCAAAAGATTCGCACGTTCGTATTGTGAAGAATGGTTAAATCATGCTCAAAATTGGCTTAACAGGCGGCATCGGTTGTGGAAAAACGACTGTTTCATGCTTGTTTGCCGATTTAGAGGTGCCAATTATCGATGCAGATGAAATCTCACATCAACTCGTACAACCTCATCAACCTGCGCTGCAAAAAATTCAATCCACTTTTGGCGAAGAATTCATTTTAGAAAATGGGCAGCTCAATCGCGCCGCGTTAAAAAAATATATTTTTTCAAATCCCCTTGCTAAACAGCAACTCGAAGCCATTTTGCATCCGCTTATTTTTCAAGAAATCGCTACTCAAATCAGGCAATTAGAAAACGCTTATTGCATTCTTAGTATTCCCTTGTTGTTTGAAACAAATTCTCAATCGTTAGTGGATAGAATTCTGGTAGTCGATTGCGACGAGCTAACGCAAATTGAGCGTGTGCGAAAACGCGATAATCTGTCAATCGAGCAAATTCAAAAAATGATTGCTAGCCAAGCCAGTGCTGAATTTAAAAAAAATAACGCACACGACGTGTTAAACAATACAAAAAATCGATCTGACCTTGCGAAAGCGGTTAAAAAATTGCACAATTTCTATCTTTCCTTAAGCCAAAATTACACCACGCACACTTGTGACTTCCCTGATTACTTACGAATTTCCACTTAACGAACGCATCCGCATTTTCATTCGCTTAGAGCAGCTTTTTCATCAATTTAAGCACCATTTAGAAGGTCAAAACATTATCGATAAACGCGCTGCAATGAGTGTATTACTTGACATTATCGCTATTTTTAAACGCAACGATTTAAAATCAGAAACACTCAAAGAATTAGAACGTCAAGCAGGCGTTTTAAGCAAAATTGCCCAAAATCAACATGACAATATCGATACGCAAAAACTGCAAGAATTACTCGTGCAATTGCGCGACACAAGCCAAAAAATCTATGCCTCAACAGGTAAAATTGGCAATCATTTAACCGACAACAATTTATTTCAAAGTATCGCTCAACGCTACAGTATTCCTGGTGGAACGTGTAGTTTTGATTTGCCCGAATTTCATTTTTGGTTATCGCAAAACGAAGCAATTTATCAACAAGATTTGCAAAATTGGAGTGCGCCATTTGTTGAAATTGGCGACGCGATAGATTTAGTTTTAGGTTTTATTCGAAACAGTTGCAGCGTAAATGAGGAAATTGCCCCAGCGGGATTTTTCCAAGTCACACTTGATACCAATTTGCCCAATCAATTACTACGCGTAAGTGTTGACGCGGAGCAGCCCTATTTTGTTGAAATTAGCGGTGGCAAACATCGCTGCACTATTCGTTTTATGCAGCCTTCGCCAAATGGGCAACGCCCCATTTAAGCGACGCAAGATGGTCCCTGCACTTTGATGAGATGTGTATTTTAATGAT
>JAQTOT010000161.1 GCA_028713145.1 Methylococcales bacterium | reverse complement strand
AAAATCAAACCAATCGTTGGATTGTTGACCCGATTGATGGCACACATTCGTTTTCGCGTGGGCAGTATTATTGGTCGATTAGCGTCGCACTGGAAATTGATGGTGAAATTGTTTTTGGTGCCGTCTACGCGCCTGCACTCGATGATTATTACTGCGCGACAAAAGATGAAGGCGCGTGGCGTAATGGCAAACCCATTAGTGTGAGTGAACTTGATGAGTTAGGCGATGCCATGATCGGTACGGGCTTTGCGTGTTTGCGCTCGTATTTGGAACAAAACAATTTAGAACGTTTTTGTCGAATCGCCCAATTAACCACGGGGCAACGTCGTTTAGGTTCTGCGGCGGTGGATATTTGCCTTGTTGCCGACGGTCAACTCGATGCGTTTTGGGAACAAGAATTGAATTTATACGATGTAGCGGCAGGGGCGTTAATTGCAAAAGAAGCAGGCGCAACCGTCACCGATTTTCAAGGTAACGCGGGCATTTTTCCTAAGCAGATTCTAGTAACTAACGGAAAAATTTTTAACCAATTATTACCGCTTATGTGATAATTCGCGGCACTTTTAATCACCATTTTAATAACAAGAGAGTAATTTATGACCAAAAAAGTATTAGTTGTTGATGACAGCAAAATCTCAAGAATGTTTATTCGTCAACACATCAGCGCAAAACATCCTGATTGGGTTATCACTGAAGCCACAACAGGCGAAGAAGCTATTGCAGCAGTTGATGCAGAACAGCCTGATTACTGCACTATGGACATCAATATGCCTGGTATTTTAGGGACTGACGCGGCAAGAATTATTTTGGGTAAATATCCAAACATTCGTCTTGTCATTTTCTCTGCGAACGTGCAAGAAACTTATCAAGAAGAAGCACGCGCAATGGGAACAATTTTAGTGTCAAAACCTGTTAATGAAGCCTCTATTGCCCAAGCACTCGAATACTTCGCAGGCTAAATCATGAAAACCTTGAGTGAACGTCATTTTGATGCGTTAAGCGAAATCATCAAAAACGCTACAAGTCGCGCGGTACAAGGTTTAAGCGAAATGATTGGCGAATCGATTCAACCATCCGTATTAAAGGTTGAGTCAATCAAAATTGAAAACGTCACGCCTGAAACATTATTGTTAAAAGACAAAAAATTTGGCGTTTTAACGCAAACCTTTACAGGTCTTGTAAGTGCTGAATTAGTGTTGTTATTTGCTCAAGAAAATGTGTTGCAGATTGTGCAAAAAATGCTAGGTGCAGAAGCCGATATTGAAACCGTGCAAGAATGTGAATGTGAAGCAATGTGTGAGCTTGGCAACATTATGATGAATGCTTATTTATCATCGATTGCCGATACGTTGCACATGCCAATCGATAGTGCTGTGCCTTGTTACACCACTAAAACGCAAGATGACGTTACTCAATATATTAAAAACGATACCAAAACAGATTTTGTTTTAGCTTCGCATGTTGAGTTGGCAATTGAGCAAAATAGGATTGAAGGAAAATTGTTACTGCTCATCAATTCCGATTCATTAGCGCATATCACGAACAAAATTGATTCGTTAGCTTGATAAGTTAAATGATAGAGACGCGATAATTTGCGTCTCTTATCATGTTGAAAATCAACTTTCAGGCAATTCCACAAAACTCTCAGATAACTGAAAAGTCGTAATCTGATTTTCAAGTGTTTCTGATTCGCTTATTTCACACGAAACACGCAAATAATTCGGCGTATAACCAAAAACACGATGTTTGCCATTTTCTAATTCTTCACGCTGCCCTTCCCACAGCACCTCGAATTCTTGTCCGACATTTTGTTGATAAAAAGCCTGTTTCATTTCATGTGCTAAACGGTGCAATTGTTCACTGCGTTGTTTTTTAATTTCGTGTGAAACGGGATTTGGTAGCGTCGCCGCTTTTGTGCCTTCGCGCGGCGAATAAGTGAAAATGTGAATATGCCCAAAACCACAATTTTTAATAAATTCAAAACTTTCTTGCCATTCTTCATCGGTTTCATTTGGAAATCCTACGATGATGTCAGTGGTGATATTGAAATTAGGAATTTTGCGTAATCGCTGCAACATTTGCGCGTATTCTTGCGTTTTACAACGCCGTGCCATGCGCCTTAAAACGGCATCTGAACCACTTTGAAGTGGTAAATGTAAATGCGGCATCAAACGTGGATTTTCAAATAATTCGAAAAAGTCATCATTCAATTCCCACGGCTCAAGCGAACCTAAACGCAAGCGTGGAATTTGAGTTTGCGTCAAAATCGCTTGAATGAGCGTCACGATATTTTCGCCATTGTCGCTACCGTAACCGCCTAAATGCACGCCCGTTAAAATTACTTCGTTAATGCCTTGCGCGTGCAAAGCGTTAATTTCTGTGATTACGTCAGCAATTGAACGGCTGAATTCTTCACCACGCGCGACGGTGACAATGCAAAATGTGCAGCGATAACGGCAACCATCTTGTACTTTCACAAAAGCGCGTTGCCGCCCGCGTGTGAATAATGCGCTGCTTGCAGGTTCGGTCGCCATTGCAGGCATGGTTTCAAATGACAATTCATTCAAGGCTTTTTCAACAAGTTGCGCTTTATCTTTATTGCTAACTACTAAATCAACGCCCAAAAGTGCTTGTGCTTCGTCTGTATTCAAGGTGGCGTAACAACCGCTAACCACTAATTTTGCGTGTGGGTTTTCACGATGAAGACGACGAATTAACTGGCGAGATTTTCGTGCCGCATCTTGCGTGACTGCACAGGAATTGATGACAACAAGTTGCGAACTTGCAATATCGCGGGTAATGCTGTGACCTTGCGCTTGAAAGGCTTGCGCCCACGTTTCGAGTTCGGCTTCGTTTAAACGGCAACCCAATGTTTTTAAATGAATTTGCATTTTAAGAAATCAAACTCGCTAACTGATAAATCGGCGGCAAAAGAATCATTTGTGCGACTTGAATACCTAAAATTGCAATAATCACTGACAAATCCAAACCACCTAAATTTGGCAACATTGAGCGGCAAATTCTCAGCGTTGGTTCAGTCAAACTATAAAGCAACATCGAAAAATCGTTGTAAGTGCCTTGTTGAAACCAACTGAGCAAGGCTCTAGCAAAAATCGCATAAAACATGATGTTTAAAAGTAGCGAAATCAGTTGGGCTACAGAAACCAAAATCAGACCTCCAACGCTAATCAAACCACCTTGTAAAAATTCGATGCCGCCTGTTGCTAAAACTTGCAAAGCCAACATTAAAACGAGCGAAGCCGTATCAATGTTGCCAATCGCGGGAATTGCGCGGCGTAGGATTTTCAATAACGGGTGTGTAATGGTGATTAAAAACTTTGAAATCGGATTGCGAAAATCAGCGCGAACCCATTGCAACAAAAATCGCAACATGACCGCGCCAATGTACAGCGAAAAAACCGTGTCCAAAATTAAAATGATAGGGCTGGTAAAATAATTCATGCCCATGTTAATTTCCTTTCGATAATTCAACTGAGCGATCACGCGCAGCATTCAACGCTTTTGACACTAATTCGACAAAACCACCCGCTTGGAAAGTTTCAATGGCTTTTTGAGTTGTACCGTTTGGTGACGTGACACGTTCGCGTAATTTTTCAGGCGATTCGGCTGATTCAAGCGCGATTTTTGCTGCACCCAACGCCGTTTGTTGAACCAATAATTGTGCAGTTTGCGCGTTTAAACCCAATTCCAATGCTGCTTTTTCCATTGCTTCCATGAGTAAAAAATAATACGCAGGGCCACTGCCAGAAACCGCAGTTACCGCATCGAGTTCGCCTTCAGTTTCAACCCAAAGTGCAATGCCAACTGAACGCAAAATGTTTTCAGCTAAATCGCTTTGTTCTTCGCTGACATTTGAATTTGCGTGCAAACCTGTTGCACCAGTCAAAACTAACGCAGGCGTATTGGGCATACAACGCACAATCGCTGTTTTTTCACCAAGCCACGCACTTAGACTTGCTTGTGAAATGCCCGCTGCAATGGAAACAACCAGCGATTTTTTAGCTTGGATTTCAGCAGCGATAGATTCTGCAACGCTTTTCATCGTCTGTGGTTTCACCGCTAAAACCACAACATCTACGGCATCAACAATATCTGAATTATTAACTGAAGTATTCACGTTAAATTGCGAGGCTAATCGTGCAAGTGTCTCTGCACTCGTATCGGAAACCCACAATTGCGAGGCTGGATGACCGCTTGCAATTAAACCGCTGAGCAAGCTCGAAGCCATGTTGCCGCCGCCAATAAAACCGATTTTTTGTGTATTCATGAATTTTTCTCTGTTTAAATCAATAAAATTTGTAAATCCGCGACATTCGTTCCTGTCGCGCCTGTTAAAAGTAAGTCGTTCGAGCATTTTAGCGCGGCGTAAGAATCATTGTTCTCAAGTAATTGGGCGGGATTTGCACCTGTATTTTTCATACGTTCGAGCGTGCCATTATCGACACAACCGCCCGCCGCAGGATTTACGCCATCAATGCCATCTGTGCCGCCGCTTAAAAATGTCCATTTACCGCTTAAACCGTGTTTTTGCGCGGCAAGTGCAAACGCTAATGCCATTTCTTGATTTCGTCCGCCTTTGCCGTTGCCGCGTAACGTCACGGTTGTTTCGCCGCCTGTTATAAAAGCGATTTTTGTATTTTCAAGGGGCGTATTTTTTGCGGTTAAAACAAATTCCTCTGCAACCTCTCGTGCTTCGCCACAAAGCGGATAATCGTGACGAATTACCTGATAATCAAGTGATTGCGCCATTTTTACCGCGGCTTCAACGCTCATTAAATTGCTACCGATTAGCGTGTTTTCAACATTTTCAAGCGATTTTGGAGTTTCAAAATCGGCTTTTTCTAAATGGTTTTGCACGGCTTTTGGCACGAGTTCCCAAATGTTCTTGTTTTTCAAAACCGTAATGGCTTGAGCAAAAGTTGTTTCATCGGCAACCGTTACGCCGCTGGCAATGACGCTTAAATCGTCGCCTAAAACATCCGACAAAATCAGTGCCTGACAGCTTGCTGGCGCACATAATTTTGCTAATTGCCCACCTTTTAATTGTGATAGATGTTTGCGAACATAGTTGATTTCGTTAATCGTCGCTCCACACGAAAGTAATAAATTTGTGGTCGCAATTTTTTCTTCAAGCGTAATCGAATCAACGGGAAACGGGACTAACGCTGAACCGCCGCCGCTGATTAACACTAAAACTAACTCGTCTGCTTTTGCATTTTTAGCGATTTGTGCAATACGTTTCGCCGCTTCAAAACCAGCTAAATCAGGCAATGGATGTGATGCACCTAACACGTCAACATTTTTAACTTGCGTGACATTTTCATAATTTGTCACAGCGATTGCCTTGCCAAGTAAATTTTCAGGAATTAGTTCTTGCGCGGCATTTGCCATTGCACAAGCCGCTTTGCCAAAAGCGATAACGTGAATTTTTGAAAAGTTTTCATTTAAAACGAAGTGTTTTTTGACTGCTTCATAAGGATTCGCGGCGGCAATTCCTGCTTGAAAAATTTGGTTAGCGTGTTGGCGTAATACCTTCATTTATTTGTACAAACTTGTGTGGAACCCTGTCATTTCTTTTGCTAACGCAAAGATATTTTCAGCGTCAAAAATCTGTTTGTTATCGTCAAATAATTTTGCGATACACGCACGGTGTAAGGCTAATTTCAACGAACCAAAACCAATGGCACCCCAAACGATTTTGCCGTTGCATTCCACGCCTTTGTCCATGACACCAATTCCGCCAATACCTAAAGGTGGCGTTGCATTTGCGTCGGCGAGTAATTCTAACGCAGCGTTATTTTGCCAATGCTCAGGTTTTAACAATTCAACGCCCGTCGCGCCTGTTGCAATCACGATATTTGCATCTTTAATGGCTTCGGCGCGTTCATCAAAATCAACGGCAGCTTGCGCGTGAAGTTTGACGTTAAAACGTTTTTCCATCGCTTCACAGGCTTTTTCAGCATTCCACAACTGACGCGAAACAATCGTTACGTCCGCACCTTCAAGCGTCAGCATTGCAGCTGCGCGTTGCCCAACTGGTCCAGTACCTGCGAGAACCACGGCTTTTTTACCTTTTAAAACACCACTTGATGCCAATTTCGCCACACATGCCGCCGCCGTTGTATTACTTCCGTTGCTATCAAGCATCACTGAAACTTGAAAGCCTGGAAAAAAGTGGCTTTGTACGGCTTGAAATAATTCTTGTCCCGCTTGCATATCGCTGCCGCCAACAAAAATCGCGGTATTTCTTTTC
>JAQTOT010000160.1 GCA_028713145.1 Methylococcales bacterium | reverse complement strand
CGCGCGGCGCGTGACGCGGCACTGTAACCGCCAATAACATCTAACGCTGCGTGTAATTCAGCTTGTTTTAGTCCGTCTTGGTTTTGTTCAGCGAGTTCTAACGATTTTTGAAGTTGACGTAATTCCACATCGCCATCCATGACGTAATCGAGTGCAGAGCATTCAACCGCAGGCATTTCTTGAGCAACGTGTGCAACGGCTAAATTGGGCGGCATCGAAAAATCACCTTCATCTGCGTGCAATTCGTTTTTAACCATTGCAAATAAACTCGATTTCCCCGCTCCATTTGCACCAGTGAAACCAACTTTTTGACCATTGTGAATAATGAACGAAGCGTTTGAAAATAAAACGCGCGTGCCGCGTCGAAGGGTGATATTTCTAAAATTGAGCATGAGTTCCTTAATTGTTTTTATAAAATGGCACGGCAAGTGTAATGAATTTTTTGATGATTGTAATTTTCTTGCACAATGCCGTTTGCTGTCAAAATTCAGCAGAGCCGAGCAAAATCACCTCAATTTCTTCCGTGATTTCTTCTTGGCGAAAGGTTTGTGATTTTCGATATAAATTTTGCGTTTGATTATCAAGATGTTGCACCGCGCCATCTAAATGTTGCAAACGTCTTCATAGCAGTTGTTGAAGCAGAGTAGTTTTGTGATTTGAAAAAAAGAGGCGTGGTTTGCGTCTCTTTTTTTGTCAGAAATTTACTGAAACGGATTCACAATTTCAATCGGTGCCATTTTGAAATCATCCACATTGCGCGTCACCAAAATCAGTTTATGCGAGTATGCCGTCGCAGTAATTAAACTGTCCATCACCGCCATTTTTTGACCTTCCAATTCGGCATTCGCCGATATTTCTGCCCAATTATTTAAAACTTCATTGGTTATTGGCAAAATTTGCCCCGAAAATTTTATTTCAATCGTATTCAGCCAGAGGGTTAAAGCTTTTTGACGTTTTGGTTGCGACAATTTAATTCTGCAAATACCTTTCCTGATTTCTGCAATCGTAATCGCGCTCAAAAATAGAGTTTCAAACCGTTGCTGATTAAGCCACTCAATAACCAAATTGTCAGGCGTTTTTTTAACGTATTCAGATAAAACACAAGTGTCGATTAAATAATTCATAGCTCAAAACTTCTGCCGTTATCTTTGTCACGCTCAAAAAATGACGCAATTTCATCATCCGCATACTCATCAGCTAAACGTAGTTGGTCAAAAAGCGTGGGTTCTTTTTTGCGTTGCAGCAAATAATCAGCAAGAATTTTAATTACCGCTTCTTGTGCATTTTTAAAATGACTAACGGCAACTAATTCATTAAGCATTTCGTCATCAATAGTAATTGTGGTCATGGTTTTTTCTCTTTTTGAACTGGCAAAAAACAAAAAATCCGACAACAAATAATAATTTATTGTCGGATTCATAAACAGTTAAGCGGGTTGTAATTGCGCCAGCATATTTCCCATTCTGTTCATTTCACTTTCATACGCAGAATCAAAATTTTTATCAGATTCAGCAATTAAATTGTCTAGCTCTAATAAAACAAACTCATGCTTACGCTGATTATTAACACCAAAAATATCTAATTGGTCTAAACCATAAACTAAAAGTGAACTAGCGATACCTGTCATCGCACCAACAAATATAGCTGAAACCGTTGGAGCAAATGGTGCTAATGGAGGCAAATGTGTTGTAAAAAAAGCTAATACCGTTTTTTCAACTGCTTCTTCTGCCAAAATCCCCAATGAAACCGTAACACCAGTTGCTAAAAGTTTTAACGCGGCATCAGATGCTTCAGCTCGTGTCATACCTTCAGGTGGAAACATTGCCATTTTCAACGCTTTCATGATTGACAAAAAGCCTTCTCGAATAACGCGAACAATCCGCTTGCCAGTTGTTACCAAAGTGTTAATTAGCATGGTTACTAAATTACTCAAAAATCCACTAATCGCACCTTCTTTGAAAGCACTTAACGCATTTTTCCAACTAGCTGCTACACGTTTTGCGATTTTAAATAAACGAATTTGTAAGGCATCAAAAAAACTTTGGCTTTTTAAACTATCCTTAAAACCATTTTTGTAAGCGTCCGAAATTTCATCGAAGGTCGCAGCAAAAAATTCTGTTAGCAACAAACCGATTGATTGTTGCAATCCCATTTTCATGCTTTCACTTGCTCCAGTAATTAGCAACTCTGGGGCTTGCTTTTTTACCTGCGCTTTAAAATTTTCTTTTGCTAAAAAATTTTTTGATTTTTTATACTCTTCATCTATCAACTTTGGATTTGCATCGTAATAGTCCATATTTGTTTTAGATGGATCATTTTTGTTTTTTTCCATCGCCCATTCTTTGAGATCTTTTGCGCCCTTTGAGTTATTCATACTTCCTTCAATTAGAGTGAGATTTTCATCACTACGAGCAAGAGTAACTCTGTGTTTTTGACGTTCTTCTTTCGTTTTTCCTTTTGCAAATAAATGATTACTCGAATTTGTTTCGATTTCTTTGACTGAAGTTATATGCTCAAGGTGAATTGATGTGTTTTTTTCATTATTTATTTCTCCGTTATTTTTTATTCCTAGCGTTTTTCCAGTATAGCCATCTGTTACGGTTGAACCATTGTTCATGTTGTCATAGATTTCTTGCTTTTTTGTGGAATTAAATTGTGTTTTTTTTAAATTACCGTTTTCATTTCTGACAGGATTTCCACCTCTATCCAATTTGATGTCGTAATCATATGGAGTTCGGTCAAATTTTTCATTTGAACTTTCCCATTCACCATATCTATGTTTATCTTCTGATGTAGCGAAAACACCATTTTCAAAATTATGCAAAGTAGTTACATTTCCTCCATGTTTATCATAGCCCGCGACAAGATAACCAAGACCAAACGGCACAACAACACTTTGTAACACCGATTTTTTACAACCATCCAAAAGGATTGTCATTTGTTCATCATTCCAACGACCTTTTATTTCAGAAACTAATGCGTCGGCATCTTCGTTAGAAACAGTTACAGGCGATACAAAATAGGCTTGCTCTTTTTGTTGACCACGAACAAATTCACTTAATACATCGTGACTTGGTACATTTTCAGAATTTTGCGTTGTTGAAATACGATAAGGTTCTAATTCTTCTCGCACTTCACGCAAAACATTGAGTTTTTCTTTTCTTTCTAAATGACGATTAACACGTTTCGATGACATGATTTAAACCTCTATTTCAACTTGATAATTATCTGACAATGATTGCCATTCTGAGATAAATTGTCTTTGTTTTTGACCAACTTCACCGCCAACAGTAACAATCATGTCAATGATGTCATCAATATCTCTTTTGGGTAATTTAGCATCTTTGGCAAATTTTAATGCAACCTCCAAAGTTGGTGGCTTTTTAGTTAGCTCGTTAATCACTGATTTTATGTGTTCTGGTATATTCCCAGACAAAATTCCACTAATGAAAGAATCAAGTTCTTCACGATTTTCTTTAGAGATTTCACCGTCAGTGCTTGCAGCAGCTAAACCCACAGCGTAGCAGGCAACTATCGTAGAATCAAAGTCGTTATAAAAAGAAAATCTTTGTAACAACTCTCGCATTTTTTGTTCATATTTTTTTGTTGTTTCTGCATTGCCAGTTTTTACCCCTTCTTTAAAACCTTGTTCTTGCCCTTGTTTTTTGCCTTGCTCTTCCCCAAAGAAATAAGCACACGCCGCAACACCAGTAGTAACTACTGTTGCTCCTACTAATTTTAAAAAACTCATAAATTTCCCCTTAAAAATTATTTATAAAATTTAAACTCAAAGAACGTTGCAATTATCGTTTAATTTGAATTGTGCAGCTATCGTTTGATTGTGAATACGTTTGCAGTATAAAACGCATAAGCGACAAATCGTGGTATTAAACGATATGAGAATGATTTTATTGAGCGTATTCATTGAATTGCCAATACTTCCCCGCTGTTTCGCGCAAACTTTCAATCGTGACACCGTTTGAATTCAATTTAACTTCCAACGCGCCATCGTTTGCACTGGTAAAAATTTGGGCATTCAACGATTTATAACGTGCCACAATTTCTTTGCTTGGATGATGAAACTGATTGCGATAACCCGCAGGAATTAACACAATTTTGGGTTTCACAGCTTGTAAAAATGGCAGCGACGAAGAGGTTTTACTGCCGTGATGTGGCGCGACTAAAACGTTTGCAGGTAATTTTTCAGGCATATTTTCAACCAGCCAATTTTCAGTCACAGATTCAATATCACCTGTTAATAAAATGGCATTTTTCCCTGTTTCGATTCTTAACACACAGGAATTGTCGTTGTCTTTTTCAAACGTTTTTGCTGGCGAAAGAATCGAAAATTGCACACCGTCCCATGTCCAATGTTGCCTCGTTTCACATCGGCTCGTTTGATAGGGAATCAGCTTTTCGGGCGCACTGGTTAAAATTTGCGTGATCGGAATTTTTTCTAAAACCGAATACGCCCCACCGCTGTGATCATTATCGCCATGACTGATGAGCAGTGTGTCGAGTTTTTTAATCCCGTGATACCGAAAAAACGGCAACACCACACTTTTTCCCATATCACCGCCGTTAAAAAATCGCGCTCCCGTGTCATAAAGTAGCCCGTGATTTTGCGTTTGCACTGAAACCGCTAAACCTTGTCCCACATCTAAAATCGTCACAATTGCTTCGCCATTTTGCAAGGTGGGCAAAACTGGAAAAAGTAGCGGTAAATTTAAAACTAAACCCAAAAAACGTGCGGGGATTCCTCGCGGCGTAAATAACCACAACACGCCTAAACTCGATAAAATTAACGTAAAAAATGACGGTTGCGGCAAATCTAACATCGCATTTGGCAAAGTCGAAGCGAATTCAAAACCTTGCATTAGCCATTGCAAAATAAAATCTAAAACAACAAAAATTTTGTCTGCAAACCAAGGAAGTAGCCACATGAACGGAATTTGTAACAATGCTAATGGCACAACAAGTAATTCGACAATCGGCACCACGACAAAATTTACCAGCGGCGAAATGAGCGAGGTTTGATTAAAAAAGAACAATAACAGCGGCGACAAACCGAGTGAAACGGCAAGTTGAATATCAACGGCATTTTTCCAATTCGGTGGCGATTTCAAACGTCCTGCAACGCGATACAAAATCAACGCTACGGCTAAAAACGACAACCAAAAACCAATCGATAGCAGCGTCGTTGGGTTAAAAATCAACATCGCAAACAGCGCAATCGCAAAACTTTGTAATGGTGAAAAGTGCCGCTGATAAAAACTCGCTATAGCAACAAATCCCAACATAATCACGGCGCGTTTTGTGGGAATAACGTAACCTGCAAGTAGCGCGTAAAAAATCGCTGTGATTAAACTCGCCAACGCCGCCGCGCGTGGTGGCGAAAATCGTAAAATGCCTAATCGTGTCCAAATTTGCAAAGTTAAAAAATAAACCAAACCTGCAACCAACGCGATATGCGAACCTGAAATTACGATTAAATGCGTCACGCCTGTAATGCGAAAAGTATCCCAATTTTGAGAACTTAAACCGTTGTCGTCGCCAACGGTTAAGGCTTGTAATAAGGCTACGCTAAGATTTTTGCCGTAGCGTTGCGTTAATTTATCACTGATTTTTTGCCGTAAAACATCAATGCTCAATTCAGCATCTTTGATTTTTATTGGTGGTGACTTTTTTGCCACAACCGTTCCTGTTGCGCCAATGTTTTGACAAAATAACCAGCGTTCGTAATCCATTACGCCATTGTTAAAATTCGCGTGCGGTCGTTTAAGTTTGACCGTGAATTGCCATGTTTCACCAACATGCAGAATTTCTGTCGGTTCGTACCATGTTAATTTGAGCGTGTTGGGGCAAATGTGATTTGCCCTTACATTAAACAATTGAAAATCAGCACGTTTGTTGTTTTGGTCAGGAAGATTTGCAATTTCGCCTGTGATAACAAGCGGCAAACCTTCCAATTCGGTCGATAATCGGTCACTTAATTGATAATAACCAGACGCGCTTGCGGCTAAAAAACCAAGAATAAAAAAGAGCAAATATCGGTAACGCAACCGTGCCATAATTGCCGCGATTCCGCTTAAAATAAGCAACGCAAAAAGCGATGGCAGTTGCGAGAATTGTTGTAAAAGCAAATCGCCTGCGGTGAACGCTAAAGCGTAACCAATCATGAAAAAATAAAAATAATAATTAAGGAGAGATGAGGATGGCTAGAAAAGTAATTGAAAAATGGATGCACAAATTTATTCCCGACCAAGAGGTGATTAAGCGTCACAAAAGTCTACAGTTTTT
>JAQTOT010000159.1 GCA_028713145.1 Methylococcales bacterium | reverse complement strand
TGTGATGTTAAAAGCGTTGGATTTTGCGTGTGCATCTGCCAAATTCAACGCAGCAGGCTGCTGTGTCGTGATCGTTGTTAAATTAGCGGCTAAATCCGTGGTTGAAACAGTTGCTAATAATGCCGCCTGCGTAGTGGCTAAGGTTGCAGTGTCAGTTACCGTTGATGAAACTAATCCCATCTGCGTATTTAATGTACTTGAAAAAGCATCACTTGGCGTGGTTGTGCCAGCCGTCGCAAGATTTGCTGCCCCATCTATTACTGGCGTAACAGTGCCATTTATTACTGAAGGTGTTGTGGTCACGGTGGTAATCATTATTTTTAACCTTTCATTTTTACGTTTTTGACTTAATTTGCATCAGTAGCTTTTGCGCGTCCGAAACGTGACGCACGTTCATCCTGTTCAAATTGTTCACGTTTATCTTCAATTTTGCGTTCAACTTTCAATGCCGATTCGCGCACTTTTTGTATCGATTGCGTGCTGCGATGCGTAAATTCCCACACTTGCCGCTTTAGCTGCACGTCTTGCTCAATGCGTTTAAGTTGCTTTTCTTGCCCTGCGATGGCTACGTCTAATTTGTCGATAAAACCTCGAAATTCAACTAATCGAGACACTTTCACGCCATCCCGCGCAAAGGCATTACATTTATCAACATAATCGCCTCGATATGCCGTTAAATGCTCAACTTGTTTTTGCATTTCAGTATGTTGACGTTGCGATTGTCCTAAAATTTCTAACGCCGCTTGCTCTTGCTTCGCTTTAATATCCACAATCGTCTGTAATCGTTTTGATCTTTTCATAACGAACTCGCTTTAAAAATTAACGCAAATTAAGCAGCAATTCGAGCTGATACAAACTTTGTTCAATGCTCACTGCCGTATCCATGTCTTGCTGCAAAAATTCGACAATTGCTTGATTTTTTTCAATCGCTTTATCAATTCGCGGATCAGAACCAGGTTGATAGGCACCCACGCTGATTAAGTCTCGATTTTGTTGATAAAGTGAATAAAGTCGCCGCAAATCCCGCGCTAATTTCAGATGATTGGCATCTGCAATGTCAGGCATAACTCGACTAACAGACGCTTCAATATCAATCGCGGGAAAGTGTCCCGATTCGGCTAAAGCCCTTGATAACACAATATGTCCATCCAAAACGCCTCGCGCCGCATCGGCGATTGGATCATTGTTATCGTCACCTTCCGCCAAAACTGTATAAAAAGCCGTAATTGAACCACCACCTTCGTCAGCGTTCCCTGCCCTTTCGACTAAATGCGGCAATTTTGCAAATACCGACGGCGGATAACCTTTCGTTGCAGGTGGTTCGTCAATAGCTAGCGCAATTTCACGATGCGCTTGTGCAAAACGAGTTAGCGAATCCATTAAAAGTAAAACGTCTTTGCCTTGGTCACGAAAGTATTCAGCAATACTCGTCGCAAGTAATGCCCCATGAACACGCATTAACGGTGGACAATCAGCAGGACTTGCCACAATCACCGCGCGTTTTAAACCTTCTTCGCCAAGAATTTTTAAAACGAATTCGTTCACCTCGCGTCCACGTTCGCCCACTAAACCAACGACAACAATATCTGCGTTAGTAAATTTGGTCATCATGCCAAGCAAAATACTTTTACCAACACCTGTTCCCGCAAATAAGCCCATCCGTTGCCCGCGACCAACCGCTAAAATTGAGTTGATTGCTCTAACCCCAACATCTAACGGTTCACGAATTGGTTTGCGTGTCAGAGGGTTAATCGGCGTACCATTTAGCGAAATTTGCGCTGTCGTTCTTAACGCTCCTTTGTCATCAAGCGGATTTCCCGCGCCATCTAAAACACGTCCCAATAAACCAAAACCGACTTTTGCCAAACTATTTTTTCCCATCGGAATCACGCGGCAATCAGGTTCTAAACCGTGAACTTCCGCTGTTGGCATTAAAAAAACTTTTGAACCCGAAAAACCCACAACTTCCGCTTCAATCATGCGTCCACTTTTAGTTTCGATTTCACAGCGCGAACCAATTGCGGCTCGGCAACCAATCGCTTCAAGCGTTAAACCGACCATGCGCGAGAGTTTACCTTCAACGATTAACTCGTGTGGCTCGTCGATTTTATCAGCGTAAGGTTTTAAACGTTCTAACCAAACAGAGGCGCGATTTGCTTTGGGAATCATTCTTCCAGCTCACTTTTTTTGGAACGGGTATTTTTTTTCTGAACTGGCGTTGATGGTTCAGGTGTTGTTGCTAAAACTGGTTGTGCTTCAGGAACAAAATCTTCGCCAAACATGGAGGCTAAAACGGCATTCAAACGGTTTTCAACTGTCGCATCGACGTGTGAAATTTCCGTATCGACTTTGCAACCACCGCGCGTAATCGAGGGATCTTCAATAATTTCCCATGCGCTCGGCGATTCCCCTAAGCCCAAATTAAAACGCACTAAATCGGCATCTTCGGGATTCAAATACAATTTCACGTTTTGTGACGCAATGGGCAGCGCGTTAATTGCGGCTTTCACTGCCGCGATAACTTGCCCTGAATCAAGTTCAATTTCACGATGCAAAATTTGCCGCGCAATTTTAACGGATAAATCCGCCAATGCTTGTTCTACGCTGTCGTCGAGGTGTTTAAACGGTGTCGAAAATGATTCTAAAATTGCAATCAACTGGTCGGTTCGTGCCTCAATCAAATGCACATTTTCGTCGTAGCCTTTTTTCGAACCTTCGACAAAACCTGCTTGATAACCTTCTTGTTTGCCAAGCGCAAGCCCTTCGGCATACGCTTGTTTTTGAATCGCTTCAATTTCTTCAACGGTAAGCGTTGGAGCTGGCGGTTCTTCAGGCAAAATTTCAGGTTCGGGTAACTCTAATGGTTCATCTTCTTCGCTTAAATAAGGCGTAGCCCACAGACGCAACGACTCTAATTCAGCAGTCGAAAAACGTGGACGATTAGACGAGTTCATCAGCATTTCCACCTAAGCTAATTTCACCTGATTCTGCGAGACGTTTCGCAATGGCCAAAATATCTTTTTGTGCTTGTTCAACGTCACTGAGTTTCGCAGGTGGTGAGGCTTCCAAATCATCACGCAACATTTCTGCTGCACGTTTTGACATATTGGAGAAAATTTTCTCTTTAAGCGCATCATCCACACCACGCAACGCGAGAAGTAAGTTTCCTGTTGCCACTTCGCGGAGCATCGTTTGCATACCACGATCGTCGATATTGATAAGATCGTCGAAGGTGAACATTTTTTCTTGAATTTCTTGAGCAAGTTCGGCGCGTTGCTCGGTAATTTCGTTCATAACCAGTTCGGTTGCAGCCGTTTCCATGAAGTTCAAAATACTTGCCGCTGTATCCACACCACCCAAATTCGTTGATTTCACGTTGTCAGATCCCGTCAATTGTTTTTCCATGATTTGATCTAATTCGCGTAATGCTTGCGGTTGAATACCCTGCATGGTCGCAATACGCATCGTTAAATCAGGACGTAACGCTTCGGGGAAAAACATCATCACTTCTGCTGCTTGCTCTGGATCCATCAATGACAATAAAGTCGCCACAATTTGTGGATGTTCTGCACGAATCATGTCAGCAATCGAACGTGAATCGAGCCATTTGAGCTGCTCGATACCTTTTGAACTACCACCTTGAAAAATTCTATCCAAAATACTGTTCGCTTTATCTGCACCAAGTGCATTAACCAATACGGTGCGAATGTAATCGTCAGAATTCATGCCCAATGCAGTTTGAGCTTTCACGTCTCGAATAAATTCTTCCAAGATTTCTTCAATAATGGGAACAGAAATATCACCCACATTCGCCATTGCCGCGCAAATTGACTGCACTTCGCGCGGATTCATTTGTTTTAATACAAATGCGGCTTTATCCATCCCAACTGAGAGTAGCAACACAGCTGCTTTGTCAGAAGGTCTCATCAAAATTTTATCTTTATCCGACATCTTTTCTCACCCATGTTTTCAATACTTGAGCAACCACTTTTGGATCTTCATCAACTAAGCGTTTCACATAATCCAAGCGTTCTTGATAAACCCGTGGCATATCCATCGATGCCAACAAATCGTCGATTTTATGTTGTTCATCTTCGGTAATCGATAACGGTGTGCCGTCATCATCCAAGATAAAGCCTGCTGCGAGTAATGCTGCCGCTCTTGCTTGTTCTTCGGCTTCAGCAATAGCACGTTTTTCTTCTTCGTCTTTGGCAATCAAAGCGCGAATTGTTGGACGCAATACACCAAAGATTAAGAACAGAATTGCAAGAACCGCTGCTGCTTGTTTGACTAATTCAACAAACCACACTTCTTTCCATAATGGCAATTCTGGTGGTAAATCTAAATCAGCCCCTCTGAAACTTACGTTTGTGACGGTTACTTGATCGCCACGTCCGCTGTCAAAACCAACCGCTTGTTTAACTAAATCATTAAAACGATTCAAGTCTTCTTGTGCGTAAGGTTGCGATTTTGTCGCGCCATCCGATTGCGGAATGTGTCTATCATCAACCACCACGGCAACGGATAAACGACGTAAAACACCTGTTGCTAATTTAGTATGCGTAATCGTTTTATCGAGTTCATAGTTACGAGTCGCTGTTTTTGACTCATAACCTTTGCCATTTGTATCGGTGATGAGTGAATTTGGCGAAACAGGCGGAATGGTTTCAATCGCTGCACCTGCGGGTGTTGGCTGATTACTCAATGCGCCAGGTACACCTTGTGGATTTTCTTTATTTTGTTCGTCCGTGGTTTGTTCACTGCGAAGTGCAGGCAAATCAGGATTAAACATTTCCTGTGTTTTGTCTGTTTCAGTGAAATCGACATCAGCGGAAATTTGAACACGCATTGCCTCTGCACCAACAAGTGGCGACATAATGTTTTCAATGCGGTGCATTAAATGCTCTTCGATGCCCGTTTTGTATTCAAATTGACTTGCCGTCAAATTTTCGGCGGCACTTGCACGAGAATTGAGCATTTGCCCTTTGTAATCAACAACCGTGACGTGGTCGGCATCGAGTTGTGGCACGCTAGACGAAACTAAATGCACAATCGCTTCAACCTGCCCTTTGTCGAGCGATCTTCCTTGATACAAATGCACAATAACCGACGCGCTTGGTTTTTTACGTTCACGCACAAAAACCGATTGCACAGGTAACGCGAGTAAAACTCGCGCATTTTTCACGCTTTGAATCGACATGATGGTGCGAGCAATTTCGCCTTCTAAAGCACGTTGATGACGTGCTAATTCTGCGGTTTTACTGGTGCCAAAACTTTGTTCTTTGTCGAGTAATTCATAGCCTAAGCTGTTACTTTTTGGCAAACCTTGTGCGGCAAGTTTGATTTTAGTGTCATTGACTTTATCCGCCATAACCATAATCGCACCACCTTCTTCGATTTTGTATTTCACGCCTTGGGCATTTAACGCATCGAGAATCTCAGCGGTATCTTTGTCATTTAATTCAGTATAAAGCCGCGCATAATTCGCATCTTGCGACCATAAAACAACGGCAATCCCAATCGCCACGCTCAATGCTAAACCGAGCATAATAGCTACTTGGCGAGCAAGCGTTAATTGCGAAAGTCCGCGAATGGCAGGATGTCCTTCAAGATGCAAACCTGATAAAAATCCGCCGCCTGAATCACCTGCTGTTATATCCGTGCCACCCGTCGCAGCGAGTGGATTGGTACTATTTTGTTCACTCATTGTTATTCACTGGTGGTTAGATTACATGGGCATATTCATAACGTCTTTGTAGGCTTCAACTAATTTGTTTCTAACCTGCGTAAGACCTTGAAAAGAGACACTGGCTTTTTGTGACGCGACCATCACTTCAGCCAAATTCATTGTTTTATCACCTGCTTCAAAAGCCGCTTTCATATTGCTAGAAACTTGCTGCTTTTCGTTCACATCGTTGATAGCATCTTTGAGAATTGTGCCAAAATCGATGCCTTGCGTAGGTGTTTCGGGGACGCTGCTACCCGCAGCAACAGATAAATTGCGAATTTGTTCTAAAGCGGGAGTGATGCGAATGTCGTTCATTTTATTCTCTCTATCTAAATATCTAGGGCGATTGCTACTGTTTAAGCACAATTGATGCCAGTGAGAAAAATGATTTAATCGTCAAAAAAGCGACATTGTTTTAACGCGATAAATCAAATTTTCGTAATTTTTCAACTAAGGTTGTGCGGCGCATATTGAGACGTTTCGCGGCGTGCGCGACAACACCATTACATTCTTCAAGAGCTTGACGAATTAAATCAAATTCCATGTTGTTTAGGTATTCTTTTAAATCAATACCTTCTTCGGGCAATTGCACCGACGATTCAGGT
>JAQTOT010000158.1 GCA_028713145.1 Methylococcales bacterium | reverse complement strand
TGCAGATTTTTTAACGGGCAGTTTAGCGCGTTTATTAGAAGTTCCTGCTGTTTCTTCGACCTTGAAAAATTCGATAAGGTCTTGCAATTGTGCGGCTTGACCACTCATTTCTTCGGAAGTTGCGGCTAATTCTTCTGACGATGCCGCATTTTGTTGGGTGATTTGATTGAGCTGATTCATCGCGACGTTAATTTGGCTAACCCCCGCCGATTGTTCTTCAGAAGCGGCGGCAATTTCTTGCACCAAACTGGAGGTTTTTTGAATCGACGGTACAATCGTATCAAGCAATTTACCTGCACTTTCCGCCATATCGACACTGCTTTCAGCGAGTTCGCCAATTTCTTGCGCTGCCACTTGGCTACGTTCAGCGAGCTTACGAACTTCGGCAGCGACCACCGCAAACCCTTTACCGTGTTCACCTGCACGAGCCGCTTCAATCGCGGCGTTCAAGGCGAGTAAATTAGTTTGATACGCAATGTCATCGATGATGCCGATTTTGCCTGCAATACTTTTCATTGCACTGACGGTTTCTTTTACTGCCGCACCACCTTGTACCGCTTCCTTACTGGCTTGTGCTGCCATGCCGTCGGTAACTTTCGCATTTTCGGTATTTTGGTTGATTGACGCTGACATTTGCTCAACCGAAGCACTGGTTTGTTCAACACTTGCCGCTTGTTCGTTCGTGGCTTGACTCATATTTTGCGCTGTTGCAGACACTTCTTCAGATGCCGAGGCGATATTTGTTGCGGCCGCATTCACTTCGCCGATAACGCCTGCAAGTTTGGTGACGGTATTATTCAGACTTTGTTTTACTTGATCAAATGCCCCTTGATAATCGCGGGTAACGGTTTGGGTTAAGTCGCCTTTCTCTAATGCTTGCGCTACTTGGATTGTGTCTTTAAACGCCGTATCGACTGTGTCGGATAATTGGTTGAGTAATTCAGACAACTCTTTGGTGTAACCTGCCTTGCCGTTTAAATTCATTTTGGTATTGAAATCCCCCTTGTTTGCTAAGGCAACGATATTTTTGATTTCAGCAACAATGCCTGAGAGATTAACTTGCATATTTTTCATCGAGGCAAACAAGCTAGTGGTGTCCTCTGATTTGAGTTCTATGTTGGTACTTAAATCACCTGCGGCGATTTTACTTATTACTTCAGCAGCATAATCAGGTTCACCACCAAGCGAGGTGAGTAAATTGTGGGTAATAAACCAGCTTAATGAGGCTGTCATCAAAATAATTAACGTCGCGATAATAACGGATAGTCGGCTTGCATCATCTTTAGCGATTGCGGCTTCATCTGCCGATTTCTTTGCTAAGGTGACGTTGTAATCCATGTGGTCGCTCATTACATTATTCATTTTTTCAACCACAGAAGCATATTGCGTCAACATATCACGCGCTTGCTCTTTCTGATCATTACGAGAAAAAGCCAATATCTTTTCTACGCCATTAAGGTATTCGTTGTAAGCATTCACATCTTCGGTCAATAGCTGCTTATCTTTATCATTGGCAATGGTACTTTCATAATCTTTTAGAGATTTTGAAATGTTAAGCTGCGCGTCTCTAATTTTAGATTCAATTTCTTGAGTCTTAACTGAATCGGTATTAAGTACATGACGATAGACACGAACGCGCAAACGTCCTACCCAGACAGATGCCTTGTCAAGCGTAACGATAGCGGGGACACTGTTGATATTTGCGTAATTCGTTTTTTCATACACAGTATCCATTTTATTGTGTCCAAGCCATGTCAATCCAAGAAGTCCCAGAATGGCAACTGTGACCAATAAAGTCATTTTTTTTGCGACGGTTAGTTTCATTTTGTTTTCTCCTCAATGATTTATTTTTATTTTTTTACTGAAAAATTCCATTTTATTCTCCTAAAATGTGTATTAAAAAATTTACTTCGGTTTTTAAAGCACCTCCCCCTGCGGCTATCGCCGCTCCCCCTCCAAAGGGGGAAAGCCATTAAGAGCTTTTTACTCTTTCGCCCCCTTTGGAGGGGGCAGCCTGAAAGGCTGGGGGAGGTGCTTTAAGCTACTC
The DNA here is from genome assembly GCA_028713145.1 of Methylococcales bacterium. Classification (GTDB taxonomy): domain Bacteria; phylum Pseudomonadota; class Gammaproteobacteria; order Methylococcales; family Methylomonadaceae; genus UBA10906. Next base: position 4,289 of record JAQTOT010000158.1, on the reverse strand, counting down.
TGCTAACAACTCCGCTACCGAACCCGAACGCACAGCCACTAAAGCAGCCATATCGTCCATCGATAGCACATATTGAATGTTTAAAATGATGACAAATTTGCCATCAATCTTGCCCATCCCCGCGATAAAATCGGTATGGATATTTGCGCCGAATTTCGGTGCAGGTTCAATTTCAGCAGGCGGAATTTCCAGCACGGCATTCACGGAATCGACCATCACGCCAATGCTTTGCGTTTCGCTACCGACTTCCACCTCGATAATGATGATGCAATTACGCCGACCTACAACAGTAGGCTGTTTGCCAAAACGTGAACTCAAATCAATCACAGGAACCACTGCGCCACGCAAGTTAATTACGCCGCGAATAAACGCAGGCATTCTGGGTACTTCAGTCAATTCCCCATATTGAATAATCTCTTTGATACGTTGAATGTTGATGGCATAGGGTTCGCCCGTCAGCATAAACGTGAGATATTGCTGCGGCTCGCCTGCCATCGTGGCAGGATTTACCGCTTGTCCAATGTCATTCATCTAAACCTCCTAGAATCGTACAAATTCAGATTCATCAATGTGTTTAGTCGCAGAGGGTGCCGATTTTTTGACGGGCGGTTTAGCGCGTTTGCTCGGAGTTCCTGTCTCTTCGATTGTAAAGAATCCGATGAGGTCTTGGAGTTGTGCGGCTTGCCCGCTCATTTCTTCAGATGTTGCGGCGAGTTCTTCAGATGAAGCGGCGTTTTGTTGGGTGATTTGATTGAGCTGATTCATCGCAACGTTAATTTGGCTAACGCCTGCTGATTGTTCTTCAGACGCAGCAGTAATTTCTTGTACCAAACTAGAGGTTTTTTGAATCGATGGCACAATCGTATCGAGCAATTTGCCTGCACTTTCCGCCATATCGACACTGCTTTCAGCGAGTTCGCCAATTTCTTGCGCGGCGACTTGGCTGCGTTCAGCGAGTTTGCGAACTTCGGCTGCAACCACTGCAAATCCTTTTCCATGTTCGCCAGCACGCGCCGCTTCGATTGCCGCGTTTAACGCAAGCAAATTGGTTTGATACGCAATGTCATCAATAATGCCGATTTTGCCTGCAATACTTTTCATTGCCGCGACAGTTTCTTTTACTGCTGCACCACCTTGAACGGCTTCGCTACTGGCTTGCGTTGCCATGCCGTCGGTGACTTTGGCATTTTCGGTATTTTGGTTGATTGAAGCGGACATTTGTTCAACGGATGCACTGGTTTCTTCAACGCTTGCCGCTTGTTCGCTAGTGGCTTGACTCATATTTTGAGCTGTTGCTGAAACTTCTTCGGATGCCGAGGCGATATTCGTTGCGGCTGCATTGACTTCGCTAATCACGCCTGAAAGTTTGGCAATTGTATTGTTAACCGTATCTTTGAAATCTTTGAGCTGACCTTTGTAATCGCCTCTAACGGTTTTGGTTAAGTCACCTTTTTCCATTTCCATCAACACGGTCACGGCTTCATTAACAGGTAAAACAATGCCATCCAAAATTTGGTTCACACCTGTGACTAACTCGTTCCAACCGCCTTGGAATTGCGCGGCGTTAGCACGTTTGTTTAAATCACCTTCTGCTGCACCTTGAATGAGCGTACCTGTTTCTTTGAGTAAATCGCCCATCATTTTGACCAGCGTATTCAAATTGTCGCGAATCACACGGTATTCGCCTTGGTAATCGGTCGTGATGTGAGCTGGAATAATACCGCTAGCGATTTGATTGATGTAATCTGACGTGACTTTCATTGGTTCAGCAATGTTTTTCACCGTGTCGTTCACGCCGATGACTAATTGTTTCCAGCCACCTTGGAACATGTCTGCGTTCGCGCGTTTTTCGAGTTCGCCGACTGCTGCACCTTGAATCAAAATATCGGTTTCTTTGAGTAAGTCCCCCATCATTTTAATCAGCGCGTTCAAGTTGTTGCGAATGATAAAATATTCACCTTTGTAATCGGTTGTGATGTGAGCAGGAATAATGCCGCTAGCGATTTGGTTGATGTAATCCGAAGTCACTTTCATTGGTTCAGCGATGTTTTTCACCGTATCGTTCACACCGACCACTAATTGTTTCCAACCGCCTTGGAACATGTCTGCGTTCGCGCGTTTATCAAGTTCACCAACCGCTGCACCTTGAATCAAAATGTCAGTTTCTTTGAGCAAGTCGCCCATCATTTTAATCAGACCGTTTAGGTTGTTACGAATAACGAGATATTCGCCTTTGTAATCGGTTGTGATTTGAGCTGGAATAATGCCTTGCGCGATTTGGTCAATGTAACTAGAAGTCACTTGCAACGGTTCGGCGACATTCACAAACGCATCATTGAAACCTTGAATCAATTGATTCCAACCACCTTGAAAATGTGACGCATCGGCGCGTTTGTCGAGTGCGCCAGCGGCAGCAGCTTGGATGACAACGCCAGTTTGTTCTAACAAGCCATTTGCGGTTTGAATCAAGGCGTTCAAATTGTTACGAATAACCAAGTATTCACCTTTGTAATCGGTGGTAATCGGAGAAGGAATGTTTCCCTTTGCAATCAATTCGATGTAATTCGAGGTAACTTGCAGCGGTTCAGCGACATTAAAGAATGCGTCATTAAAACCTTGAATCAGCTTATTCCAACCACCTTGAAATTGCGTTGCATCGGCACGTTTATCGAGTGCGCCAACGGCGGCAGCTTGAATCACAATGTTGGTTTGGTCTAACAAGCCGTTTGCGATTTTAATCAATCCATTCAGATTGTCTCGAATAACGAGATATTCACCTTTGTAGTCAGTGGTAATGGCAGTCGGAATATCGCCTTTTGCAATTAACTCGATGTAATTCGACGTAACTTTTAACGGTGCAGCGACAGCTTCAATAATCGAGTTGATTTCTTTGCCTGTTGTTTTCAAACCGCCTTCAGGCAATTCTTCAAGTGTAATGCGTTCGTCGAGTTTTCCATTTACAACGCTGTTTAAAATGGTACTCATCTCTTTTCTAAAAACAGCTTCGCCTGCTTGCTGCTTTTTGTTTTTGTCTTGCAGTTTTTTCAACGCACGCAAAATTGGCGTTAAGGTTTCTGCACCAGCGGTGTTGATGTGATTATCAAGTTCGCCTTCTGCCATGTTTTCGATGATGTTTGCGATTTCATTGATTTGTTCTTGTTTAATTCTGATGCCAAAAAATGACATGTCGTTCTCCTTGAAAATGTTTTTGAAAAAATTTACTACGTTTTACTAACTGCTTCACTTACGCGCTAATCCTCCTGCTGAATCTTAAAAGCACCTCCCCCGCGCTTCGCGCCGCCCCCTCCAAAGGGGGCAAACCAGTAAAAAGCATAAGCTCTTGCTTTTTAATCTTTTCCCCCCTTTGGAGGGGTGGGGGGCGGCGATAGCCGCAGGGGGAGGTGCTTTAAATTCTCATCTCCACTTCTCTATAAATCGCTGCCAAAACACTTTCCAATTCGTTAAACACCTGCAAGTTATCAAACCGAATCACTTTTACCCCCAAAGATTCCAAAACTTTTGTTCGTTCAAAATCGTAGGCGAGAGCGTCTGATTCAAAATGCTGAGAGCCATCAAGTTCAATCACCAGTTTTGCCTCAACACCGTAAAAATCCACGATATAATTGGCTATCGGTTTTTGACGCTTAAATTGCACACCTAAGATTTGTTTTCGGCGAATCCTAGACCACAATAATCCTTCAGCATCTGTTTGATTTTTTCTCAATGCTTGCGCTAACGGTTTGGTATTTCGTGAATAGGGCAACACATTTAATCCTCCAAGCTAAAGCAGCCCCCCTCGCTTCGCTCTCCCCCTGTGGTTATCGCGGCTCCCCCTTCAAAGGGGGAAAAGATGAAAATCAAAGGCTGTTGCTTTTTACTGGTTTGCCCACTTTGGAGGGGTCGGCGCGAAGCGCGGGGGAGGTGCTTTAAAAGCCGTTATTGCTCATGAGTGTCTTTTTCATGTTCGATTTGCGTCATCAAACCAGGAACATCCACAATTAACGCCACTTCGCCAGTGCCTAAAATAGTGAAACCACCAATGCCTTTTTCACCTTTAAACAATTGACCTAATGGTTTAATCACGGTTTGGAATTCGCCCATGAGTTTATCGACGACCAAGCCAGCTTTGTGTTCGCCATAACCCACAACGACAACGTTTTCTCGACGTACTTGTTCACCTGATGTATCGAAATAGTCGCGTAAACGGCGGTACGGCAACACTTCACCACGCAAATTCAGATAATGCCCGTCGCCTTCATCACTCGCCCATGCACTTAACTCGATACATT
>JAQTOT010000157.1 GCA_028713145.1 Methylococcales bacterium | reverse complement strand
CCCGACACAGGCGAACGCGCGGTTTTAGTTCACATGATTTTTCATCATGGCGACGCGCATTTGGAAGAACTCAAAGAGCTAGCAAAATCAGCGGGAACAGAGCCAGTTCACGTTGTCACAGGTGGGCGGCAACGTCCCGATCCAAAATACTTTATCGGCACAGGCAAGCTCGACGAATTAAAGTCGGCAATTGAATTATTTGAAGCCGATGTTGTGCTGTTCAATCACGCGCTTTCTCCTAGTCAAGAACGCAATTTAGAACGCTTTTTAGGTGTTCGTGTGGTGGATAGAAACGGTTTGATTCTCGATATTTTCGCCCAGCGAGCGCAGTCGTTTGAGGGAAAATTGCAAGTTGAACTCGCGCAGCTCAAACATTTATCGACGCGCCTTGTTCGTGGTTGGACGCATTTGGAACGACAAAAAGGCGGTATCGGGATGCGTGGACCTGGTGAAACACAGCTTGAAACTGACCGCCGTTTGCTTGCCGTGCGGTTAAAACAAATCCAACAACGTCTTGATAAAGTAGACAAACAACGTCATCAAGGACGTTCGCAACGAAAAAAATCTGAAACCCCCACGATTTCACTTGTCGGTTATACCAACGCTGGAAAATCGACGCTATTCAATACGCTGACGGGCGCAGATATTTACGCCGCTGACCAACTCTTTGCAACGCTAGATCCCACGTTACGTCGCTATGTTTTGCCTAATAATGCCGAAGTGGTTTTTGCTGATACGGTGGGATTTATTCGCCATTTACCACATGAATTAGTCGCTGCATTCAAATCAACGCTGCAAGAAGCCTTAGAAGCTGATTTGCTGTTACACGTTGTCGATGCCGCGGCGGAAGATCGTGATGATTTGATGAAACAAGTCGAGCTAGTTTTAGAAGAAATTGGGGCGGCAAAAATTCCGCGTTTAGAAATTTTTAATAAAATCGATTTACTTGAAAATATCGCGCCACATATTGACCGTGACGATGAAGGCAACGCGATTCGCGTTTGGTTATCAGCACAAATAGGGCAGGGCGTTGAATTATTATTTCAAGTTTTGGTTGAAAAATTTGCAAATTCAAAAGTGCGTCATCGTATTTTCTTAACCGCAAATCAAGGTGGAATTCGGGCAAAACTTTTTGCGAATGCACAAATTTTGGAAGAAAAAATTGATGAATTTGGCGATGCTGAATTATTCATCGAAATAGACGTAAAACATTTAGGTTTGCTCAAAGACGTGCAAATTATGGAATCAACACATGCAAAATTCTGATGTAACCATTATCGGCGGTGGGGTGATGGGGCTTATGACCGCGCGGGAATTTTTAAATGCAGGCGCGAGTGTCACTGTTTTAGAAAAAAATCTTTGTGGTCAAGAATCGTCGTGGGCGGGAGGTGGCATTTTGTCGCCGCTTTATCCTTGGCGACAAGCGCAAGCCATTACCGATTTAGTGTTACCGAGCTTAAAACGCTATCCGAAAATTGCTGCCGAATTACATGAAAATACGGGTATTGACCCCGAATTAACACAAAATGGTTTGTTAATTACGCAAAATCCCGACATTGATTTAGCTCGAAAATGGTGTGCCGATTCGCAAATAAAACTTGAAATTCCAGACAGCGCATTTTTTGAAAAACTAAATTCGGATTCGGAGCAGCCGATTTTTTTACCTGAAATTTCTCAAGTTCGTAATCCACGTTTATTGCAAGCCTTAAAACAAGATGTATTAAACAAGGGAATGCACTTAATTGAACACTGTGAAATAACCGAATTTGCTATCAATCATCAACGCATTCATGACGTGCATAGCAATCAAGGCAAATTTGCTATCAATGAAATAGTGATGACTACAGGTGCATGGACACATTCTGTTTTTCAGCAACATTTCATTGGACTGATTGATTTTCCCGAGATTTTTCCTGCAAAAGGACAAATGTTACTTTTTGACACACCACCGAACACATTGCCGCATATTGTTTTAGAAGGCGATCATTATTTGATTCCGCGTCGAGATGGAAAAATTCTGGCGGGTAGCACGGTGGAATACGATATTTTTCACAAAGAATTAACCGTTGAAGCCTATGAAAACTTAATGTGTTTTGCGACAACGTTATTGCCGACATTAAAAAATTCTCCCATGCTCAAACAGTGGGCAGGGCTTCGACCTGCAACCGATGATGGCGTGCCGTACATTGGGCGACATCCTGAAATTCAAAATTTAACTTTAAACGCTGGGCATTTTCGTAACGGTTTAACGATGGCTCCTGCTTCAGCGCAATTAGTCGTCGATTTGATTTTAAATCGCCCGCCGTTGGTCAATCCGAATTCGTATCAATTTTTTAAACATTTATCGAAAACATCGTCATGAATCCTTATTCATTATTACGCCCCTTACTTTTCTCCGTTGACCCTGAAATCGCGCATGATTTGAGCTTAAAAGCCTTAATGGCAGCCAAAAATGCAGCGGGACTGATTTATCCAAAAGTGCCTGATAAACCTGTAACAGTAATGGGGTTGACGTTTAAAAATCCTGTTGGTTTGGCGGCGGGCTTAGATAAAAATGGCGACTGTTTAGACGGACTTGCCGCGTTAGGATTTGGTTTTTTAGAAATTGGTACGGTGACACCACGTCCACAAGCGGGAAATCCAAAGCCTCGTTTATTTCGATTGCCCGAACATGAAGCAATTATTAACCGTATGGGATTTAATAATAAAGGCATCGATTATTTACTTGAACAAGTTAAACGCAGTGCTTATTCAGGCGTTTTAGGGATTAACATTGGCAAAAATGCGGACACGCCAATTGAAAATGCGCTCGACGATTATTTGATTTGTTTTCGCAAAGCGTATTCGGTTGCCAGTTATGTGACGATGAACATTTCATCTCCAAATACGAAAAATTTGCGTCAATTGCAGCAAGGTGATGAATTAAAGAAATTGGTTTCATCAATGAAAGAAGAGCAATTGAAATTGCAAACGCAATATGGGCGTTATGTGCCATTAGTGCTAAAAATTGCACCTGATTTAACACCTGAAGAAGTACGAGATATTGCGGATTTATTGATGCAATTTAATATCGATGGCGTGATTGCAACAAATACAACGATTTCGCGCGATAAAATTACGGGGCATTCACTTGCAACGGAAGTAGGTGGTTTGAGTGGTACGCCCGTGAAAGAAATGGCAACAGAGGTTGTACGTTTGCTTGCAGCAGAGTTGAATGGTTCGTTACCAATTATCGCCGCAGGTGGTGTCATGAATGCCGTGGATGCCCGAGAAAAAATTAAAGCTGGTGCAAGTTTAGTTCAAATTTATACTGGACTGATTTATAAGGGCGCATCGCTTATTAGCGAAATTGTAAATGAGATGTAAATTACATAATCTTCCGAAAATTTTAAATAATACTTTGCATTTTTTAAAATTATGTCTATAATGGCGATTCAGTTTTCGGGTCGTTAGCTCAGCTGGTAGAGCACCGCACTTTTAATGCGATGGTCGCGCGTTCGAATCGCGCACGACCCACCAAATAAATCAAGCCCTGTAGCGGTTTTCGCTCACAGGGTTTTTTTGTGCGTGTAGTAAATTTGTCACATTTTTTGCGTAACCAGAAAGATGATTCGATGACAAATGCGCGTATCGCCGCACCATGTTTATCTCAGACCAACCGCCCAATTCTTGCAACACATTTACAGGCGTACCATTTTGAATATGCCAACTTGCCCAAGTGTGACGTAAATCATGCCAACGGAAATTTTCAATCCCCGCTCGTGCAAGAGCTTTACGCCATGCGTGATTATTCGCGCGGGTCACAGGTTCGCCTTTGTAGGTAAAAACGTGTGTTTCATGTTTTCCCATTTGCGAACGTAACACCGCCATTGCATCATCGTTTAACGGCACAGCGATTGCCTTTTTTCCTTTCGCTTGGTCGGCATAAATCCACGCACAACGGCGTTGCCTGTCGATTTGCGACCATTCCAACTGCGTCACGTTCGATTCACGCAAACCCGTTGCCAACGTGAAGCGCATCATCGCGGCTAAATGCGTGGGCAATTCTGCAAGCAATCTGACTGCTTCATCTTGGCTTAACCAACGCACACGCTCGGTAGCAATGGGCAACATTCGAATGTGCGGGGCTTTTTCTAACCATTCCCAGTCTTTGACGGCTCGATTCAAAATCGCGCGTAACGTTGCCATCATGCGATTCACTGTGCCATTGCTCACACCTGTTGCCATTTTGGCTTGCTTGATTTCATCCACTTTGGTTTTGGTGATTGCGTCGAGTTCTAACCCACCAAGATATTTATGCAACCAAACTAAATGATGTTTATCGTCATCAATACTGCGCTTGTGTGATTGCTCAGTTAGCCAACGGATTACCGCCTCTTGCCAAGTGTATTTCGGTTTATCGCCCAGTTTTACAACCCGCCACGCATCAGCTTTCAAGCGGTCGTGCAGTTCTTGGGCTTCGTGTTTTAACTTAGTCCCAGCAGATTGTTGTATGCGTCTGCCGTCTGGCGCGGTGAATTGAATCCACCACGTTTCTTTGCGTTTGTAGATTGACATGTTGTGTCCTTGTGAGTTTGTTTGAATCCGTCAATCACGCGCAATTCTCGCCCGTTTGAAGCATAGCTATTACTTACCCAGTCAGCAAGATGCTCTTTGATGAATAACCAGCTTTTGCCTGTTTTGCGACCTGGCACTTTTCCCGCTTTGGCTTGACGACGTAACACTTCGGCGTTCATTTTTAAAAATTCTGCCGCTTCGCTTAAATCAAGTGATTGCATGATTCAAATCCGAAAAGGTCGTGATTAAAGGAACGCGCCCGAATAAAAAACGTGATTCTGCGATGCAGTTTTTGAAAAGGTCGGTCGTGGTTGATGTGACATTTTTGACACAACGCTTTCAAATTCTGTGGGTCGTTGTTTTCAGGTTGTTGGTCAAGATGGGCAACGGATAAAACAATCAACGCATGATTTCTGACGGTTCTATCTTTCACGCCGCAAAATTCACAACAATGATTTGCCCGCTCTAAAATTTCAGCACGAATTTGCAACCAGTGTTTGCGTTTTGGGTAACGGTGTTTATTTTCTGGTTTAATTGGCATTTCTTTTCTCCGAGTGGTTGCGCGTCCATGCGCTGTTTTAATTCCCTCGAATTCGAGGGAATTAGTTCAAATTTGCCGCCGTGCCGAGCATCAATTGTGCAGCTTGTGCGGTGGTTTCAGTATCGATACAGCAATAAATCAAAATCGGCGCAATTTCCCCGCGCTCAAATGCGGCGGGAACTTCTGCACCTGACATGGCTTGTTTTGGTCGCTCAATGTTCAACACGTCTGCGAGCGTGTCGAGCGAAATTAAAAAATCGTCGCGGTGTTCCATCGTGTAAGCCTTGGCGAGTTTCATTGTGTCGATGATTTCATTTTTAAATTCACCTTGCAGCGCAGGCAATAAAAACAGCGGCAGTTGCAAGCGGTGACGAATAAACGCATTGCGGATTTTTGGCAAATCAAAATTGACTAAATTGTGACCCGTGATGAGAGTTTCAAAATTGATAATCGAATTTGCCCAACTTCTGAACGCTTGCAACATGTCACGTTCGTTTTTGTGCGCGTGAACTTTCCAGTGATTGATGGGAGTGAGTTCAACGCCCATGCTGGAGAAAATGGCGTTTTGCGTGTCGGTTTTGCAGGCAATGCACAAAATCGGTGACGCATCGAGCAACGCGGCTTTTTCGCGTTTGGCTTGGGCGTGTTCTTCGCGTTTGGCTTGCACGGTTTCAGGTTTCCAATTTTTGGGTGCTTTCCAATTTGTCACCGCGTTTTCGATTGCATCAGCAGGTGCGTTGCCTGTTTCAATATCAAGGGCAATGAATTTTGCAGGCGGTAAAAACTGCACGGCTTTGGCTTGATTAAACATCGTGATTTCTCCGAATTAGTTTTGTGTCGCGTTAGAAGACGCATTTTTGTTGTCTTTTTGGTTGGCGCATCCTTGCGCCGTGATTGTTACCAATGGCAACAGTCCTTTTCTTTGTCGCATTCACCGTTGTCGCATTCTTCACACTCGCAAAGACACATACGACTAAGTTCATCATCCATTTTTTTGTATTTTTTAAAAATTTCACTAAAGGCAGATTCAAGTTTTTCTTTGTTTTTTGAATCTGCGATTGCGTACAAATCAGCAAGTTTGCCTACGAACTTCCCGCCGTAATCGTTCATTGTTTCTAGCACTGAATTTTTAATCATGATTACCACCGTTTTTTGTAACCGTTATTGTTTGAATTTCCCCAGCTTGAGCCGCTTTTTTTGTCTTGCCATGCTTCAATGGGAATGCCTGCGTTTGCCATTGTTTCAAGAGCTGACATTAACGCTTCTGGTGTCC